>JAFGPC010000140.1 GCA_016926155.1 Sedimentisphaerales bacterium | reverse complement strand
CGCAGTTGTCCATGCGTACACCGGTTATGAATACGATACGGACCAGTTCGGCTATCCGCCCCAGGAGGAAAATATCTCGTATGGGCTCTCTTATGCCAATGAGATGTATTTCACAAATTTCACCCCTGGTAAACGAAACATCCCCGGCTTCGCGGGATTTGTTTCCGATACGAAATTCAGCCATGATCGTGGCTTCTATAAAAAACCTCCCGCGGGCAATTTACCATTACGTGTTGCGATTACATGTAAAACCCCCGGTGCTATCATCCGATATACAACTGACGGTAGTGATCCTTCCCCGGCAAACGGGCACACGTATTCGGAACCGCTTGTCATCGAACAAACAACCTGCCTCCGCGCCGCTGCTTTCAAACCCGGATGGAAAACTTCCAATATCGATACACATACATACGTGTTCGTCGAGGATGTAGTAAAACAAGGTATTCCGAAAAACGGCGATTGGCCAACAAGTTCAATCAATGGACAAAAATTGGATTATGGAATGGATCCGGATATCACAAATCCCAGCGGACTATATGGAGAGCTATATGCCGACCTCGTGGATGATGCTCTGTTGGATATTCCAACGCTGTCCCTTGTAACTCCGCTCGATAATCTCTTCGATTCCTCAACAGGTATCTATGTGAACGCGAGAAGTGATGGGCGGGATTGGGAACGTCCCACATCGCTTGAATTGCTCTATCCAGATGGCAGGCAAGGATTTCAGATCGATGCAGGATTCCGAATCCGCGGTGGGTACAGCCGTTCCAGTGACAATCCTAAACATGCCTTTCGACTTTTTTTTCGAGAAGAATACGGTTCGTCGCGACTTCAATACGCCCTTTTCGGAGACGAAGGAGTGGATAGCTTTGAAAAAATCGACCTTCGCTGTGCACAAAATTACTCATGGAGTTACGGAGGAGATTCCAAAAACACCATGTGCAGAGAAGTGTTCAGCCGCGATACTCAGCGGGATATGGGGCAACCTTACACTCGAAGCCGTTATTATCATTTATACATTAACGGAACTTATTGGGGACTCTACCAGACTCAGGAACGATCGGAAGCAAGATATGCCGAATCTTATTTCGGGGGAGAAACAATAAATTATGACACTGTTAAAGTTGAAGCTGGCTCTTATGTCATCCAGGCCACGGATGGAACACTGGATGAATGGAGAAATGTACACAACATGGCCCTGACTGGCTTTACGCAAATGGCAAATTACTACCGCCTTTTAGGACTCAACACGGACGGCACAGATAACCCGATATATCCTAAATATTTGGATGTAGATAACTTAATTGATTATATGATTTGCACATATTATGTGGGTGACTTTGATGGCCCGATTTCTAATTTTCTGGGTAATTCCAGACCCAATAACTTCTATGGCATCTTTAACCGAACCAATCCCGATGGTTTCAAGTTTTTCCGTCATGATGCCGAGCATTCCCTTTTCAGTGGTTGGGATCGAACCGGCCCCTGGCCAGCCGGTCAGAATTTTTCCCATTTTAATCCGCAATGGCTCCATCAGAGGCTGGAGGACAATCAGGAATATCGAATCCGATTTGCAGATGCGGTTCATAAATATTTCTTCAATAACGGGGCTCTGACTCCCGAAGTCTCCCAACAACGATTTATGACCAGAGCTAATCAAATTGAAACGGCTGTCATTGCCGAATCCGCCAGGTGGGGAGATGCCAGATCGTCTACTCCCCTCAACAAGTTAAACTGGCTTAATGAAATCAATAGTATAGTGAATTATTACTTCCCGGAAAGAACACAACAAGTTCTCAACCAGCTTAAAAACAAGGGTTGGTACCCTGCTACAGCAAGCCCCACTCTGAATCGACAGGGAGGACACGTCGAACCGGGATTTTCTCTGACGATGACCAATCCAAATACAAGTGGGATAATCTATTACACCCTGGATGGGACTGATCCCCGTAAACCGATTATGTCAGAGCCAGGTACTCGACTATTACTGGTCGGTGAAAATGCCGCCAAGCGTATTTGGATTCCCACACAGGATATTGGAACAATCTGGACCGGAGAAAGCGAACCCTATGACGACAGCGACTGGACCGATGGTACGTTCGTATTAGGCAAAACCGGTGGCGTAGGGTATGAACGAGGCGCCGGATTCGAAAATTACATCAGCTATGACGTGAATTCGGAAATGCAGAATTTTACATGCGCCTATATACGTGTTCCCTTCAGTATAACGGCATCGGAATTAGCCGGCTTTGAATATCTTACACTATATGTTCGTTATGATGATGCGTTTGTAGCCTATCTCAACGGCCATGAGGTAACGCGAAGCAGCAATGTCACCGGCACCCCGCAGTGGGACAGCCAATTCAACCGCAGTTCTGATAATGAGGAAATGGCATCTTTCTCAATCTCATCACATATTAACAAGTTGCAGGCCGGGCAGAATATTCTGGCTTTACATGGAATCAATTCCAGTACAGGAAGTACTGATTTCCTCATCTCCGCCGAACTGGTCGGCGGAAAGAGTGCCGGACCCCTGGAAGGTGGGAATCCTTCGGTAACAGCCCAAATATATACGGAACCCATCTCCATTGAACAGAGCACATGTATAAAAGCACGCATTTTGCGGAATAGCGAATGGAGCGCCCTCAATGAAGCTTCATTTGCAACTGAGCCGTTTGTCGAACACCTACGCATTACGGAGATCATGTACAATCCTCTGGGAGATCCGAACCTCGAATACATTGAACTGACGAACACGGGAGATGTGCCTTTAGATTTGTCTTTAGCACGATTCAGTAAGGGAATTGGTTTTACTTTTGGCGCCAATTCTTCATTCCATCGTGCGATTTTAGTGTCCTCCTTTACTTCGGGCACCGACGGTTTTACTTTCAATGCCGATGCTTTTAACACAAACAATCCCAGTGCCGTGGATGGAAGTTATGTAGCCGCTGGTGGATTCGAAGGGGGTGGGCTTCTGGTTTACCTGGAGCAAGCGATGGATCAGCAGGCTACAAGCGCTGCATGGTCCAAGTCCTTTGAGCTGCCGGAAAATTCGGAAGTGATTGTATCCCTGCGTTATCGTCTCTTTATGAAAAATGGTTACGATCCGGATGAATACTCACAGGCCATCATGACAATCGACGGAGTACGATATGGTCCCGAAGCAGGTAATTCATTGATCCGCCGAGTTGGAGACGGTGATGGCGGCCCCGATAACGATTATGGTTGGCAGGAATATCAAATTCGACTATCCCTTACTGCCGGAATCCATACATTAACCCTTGGCGCATTTAACAATAAATCCACGACAGCATGGGATGAATGGACTGAAGTGTATTTTGACGATATTGTTGTTTCTATTAACATACCCGCCTCGACACTTATAGAATCCCAGCAACGAATCGTATTGGTTCGAGATGCAAGGAAATTCCAGGCTCGTTACGGCACAACATCCAATATTGCCGGGGAATTTTCAGGTCGTCTGGACGACGGGGGCGAACGTCTGACGCTGGTCGATGCGGCCGGGACAGTGATCCAGTCGGTT
>JAFGPC010000015.1 GCA_016926155.1 Sedimentisphaerales bacterium | reverse complement strand
TTGATCAGACTGCTGATTTCCGAAATATCAAATTCCATACACCTGCTCTGTTGCGATGGTTATTTCTTGTCCAAATTCTGTTTTCGAGTGCGTGCCGTTTCGGCAACAGCCCTCGAAGCTCGTTTCAACGCTGTACGAATAGAATTATCCACAATCGTGTCATCCTTTTTAATAATAATGCCGCCAATAATACTTTCATCGACATTGACCGACAGTTTGATCTGTCCCTTAACAGCGTTGGTCAGTTGCATCTTGAGTTTTTCAATCTGTTCCTGATCCAGTTCTTTAGATACCACCACTTCGACGGGTTGCCGATGATGGTAGCGATCCACCAGATTTTCATATCGGTCGGTGATGCCGGACAGAAAACCGATCCGTCCCCGTCGAGCCAGTACGCTCAAAAAATCCAGAGCTAAATCCGAAATATGCCCACGAAAAACCCGACGGATTGATTCGCTTTTTTCCGGTCCGCGAATCGTAGGGGAATCCATAATCGCCGCAAAGTCGGGCTCGGCTTCCAATACAGTCCTGACCTTGACCAGATCATCGGCCACCCGATCGATCAGGTCGGTCTCTTCCGCCAATTCAAAGAGCACTTCACAGTAAATTTCGCGAACAACATGTCGCAGTGACTCGCTCATTGTCCTTCTTCCGCTTCCTCGTCCGGCAGCCGTGCATCCAGCAGTTGCTGGTTCTGCTCATGTTCCAAGCGGTCAATCGCATCGGTAATCAGTCTCTGGTTGTCTTCGGTCTCGATGCTTCGTCCCAGGATCTCTCGTCCAAGGTTGAAGATGATCTGACCGGACTGCTCCAATAGCTCCTTCTGGGCAAGGCGGCGCGATTTTTCCAGTTCCGTTTCCAGCCGGATTCGCATAGCCTCCATATCCTGCTCGGCTTTGACCATCACTTCATGAGCCTCTTTTTCGGCTTGTTTGACATGCTGGTCTACGATGTTTTTCCCCTGCTGTTCGGCTTCGGAAAGCTTGCTGCGATATTCCGAAAGAACACCTTCGGCATCTTTGCGGACTTGTTCAGCCTCATCGATCTGCCGCTGGATATGTTCTTCACGGGCCTGCAAAGCCCCCAGCAGCGGTTTCCATGCAAAACGCCACAGGACCACCAACAGCAGCACAAATGCCACCAGGGTCCAGATCGCTTCCCAGAAATCACCGATAAAGATGTTGTTCTGCTGCCCTTCTTCCGCGCCGTGCGAGTCCTCAGCGGCAACCGCCGCAATAGGAGTCAACACCATAAGCAGAACCAGTCCGGTAAAGACCAATCGCCAAATCATATCTCCACCCTGAAATACAATGTTACGGTGTTTTCATCACAGCCATGAAACAGATCACAAGGGCGAACAGCGTCACACCTTCGATCAAGGCCGCAGAGATAATCATAGTCGTAAAAATACGTCCGCCTGCTTCCGGTTGTCGTGCGATGGCTTCGGTCGCCTTTCCGGCAATACTGCCGATTCCTTTGGCGGCTCCCATCACGATCAGACCGGCTCCAATCACGCCACCCATCCAGGCAAATGCCACACTGTCCATACTGAAAGAGACGGCATTCGCGGATTCTTTTACGCCTTCCGCGGCAGTAAAGACGGCTGTCATTAAACTTGACAACTCCAACATGTCGTATAAACCTCCCTATCTAATAGTATTTCACTCTGTTTGTACAATTGATTTCAGACAATTAATGCTCAGGATGTACCGCCATACCTATAAAAATGGTAGTTAAAAATGTAAAAATGTACGCCTGAAGAAACGCCACAAAAATCTCCATAATCGTCATCACCACCTGAGCCAGGGTTGACGCTGTAGCGGCAAATGGATTTTGAAAGATTACAATAAACATAAACAGGGCCGCCAGCAGGATATGCCCGGCCATAATATTGGCAAACAATCGAATAGCCAGTGAAAACATGCGAACGCAGGAACTGACCAGTTCCATAAAAAACATAAACGGCATCAGAGGCCAGGGCACTTTCGGAGAAAAATCTTTAACATATTTGAGTAGACCGTTTTCCCGAATACCGGCCATATGGAAGAGTAAAAAAGCACAAAAAGCCAGGGTTCCGGTGATCCAGATATTCGCCGTCGGAGCTCCCCCCCAGTGTTTGAGTCGCATCCCGCTGGCCAGAAGAACAATCTTGTCCAGCGGCATGATTCCCAGAAGATTCATGGTAAGAATAAAGAAAAATATTGTCCAGATATAACCGATGTATCTGTCCGTCCGCTCATGTAAAAACGGGCGAGCCACTTCCTCACGAAGATACAGACAGATGGCCTCCAGAGCATTCCCAAAACCGGACCGAACCAGAGGCCGTCGGTTAAATGTCAATGGCAGGACAACGAGGAGAACGAGAGTCGCCAATGTGACAACAAACATGTGGCTGGTAAAATTGAAAAGCCCGAAAACACTGAACAGAGGCTTGCTCGTAAAGTGCTCAATTGGAGAGGTCATTGCCAGCAACGGTCTCATCGGCCCCATCGATTAAAAATCCCTTTTTCCAGTCATACGCTCGCATCATCCAAACGACACATATACTTTCAAACACCAGGATCGCCACATAAAAAAAACCGGTCCATCCCAAAAACCAGAATAATTCCTGCTCCACCAGCATCCCTATGATCAGGATTCCAATCGCCATCGTCCTTAAACGGATCCAGGCACCGCCACACAAGACAGTATCAATCATCTCCCTGGCCGACTTACGGCTCTGTTGGATCGAAACCATCCAGAAAAGTACGGCAATTCCAACCAAAAGAATTGCCAGACCACATCCCGCACGCGCCGACGGACCCAAGGCTCCACTGACTCCATAGGCAGAAGCAAACAAGGATCCCGCCACGCCAAACACAATACAAAGCCTGGAACAGCAGATTTTCAATCGTGCGTCCTGTTGGCTTTAACCCCTCTATCCTTAAAGACCGGCCGCCTGATACGCAAACAAATCTCGGATTCTTTTGTTCAGGTTATTTCCACCACTTCAGGCCGCCGGCCCGCTTAATCATAGAATACAACATGCCGCCGAATCCGAACAGAAAAAACAGGATCAGAAAACCCGGCGACGTATTGGCTTTTGTATCGAGCCAATTGCCGAACAGCATACACGCCACGACGACAATACAAAACTCCACACCGATTCCCAGCCACCGGAAACTACTCTGATCCATTTCCTCCAGCTTGGATTTTTCGTCGTTTGACTCGGTGCTTTTTTCATCCTTGGACACCGAAGACTCCTTCTCAGGAAAACGTCGATCATACGTTTAAGCCGTTAACTGCGTGACTGGCCGAGAATCAGATCCTTAACCCGTTTGCTCGGTAGGTTCAAGGCGCCATAGGATCCGGCGGCGGCTTTGCGAAGGGCCGGATCGGTCTGATCCAAATCAACCAGTGCATAAATCGCATCGATCTGTTGATCCGTCAACAGCCGTGCGTTTTGTTTGGCGGATATCGAAAGCGAGGCAAACGCGGAAATCCTGACAGCCATACTGTTGTCTTGTGACAACGCCATGTCGGCAATCGCCCGCTGGGCATCCGGGCTGGTCAACCGCGCCAGAACCTGCCCGGCAAGAACCTGCATCTGCTCTCTTGGATCGAATGTCGCGGCGATCAACTCATCCAGTGATTCGGACACATTTACGACCGGATTCCTCGTAATCACAAGATGCAGTAATACATTGATAGCCCGCAGGGCATAGGCATTGGTCAAATCATCTCCTAACTCTTCCATGCCTGCATTGGTAATCGCTTCGGCCAGGTTTTCAATAATTCTTTTACTGCCGATAAATTCGGATCCCGGCAGGGCCTGACCAATGGCAATCGCCGCACTGTATCGGACCGCCCGGTTTTCAAAGTCCAGGGCCTGCACCAAAGGCTGCTCCGTACCAACTCGATAGAGAAGCGATTTTTCTCCGGCATTGGCGGCCAGAGCTTCCACCACCCCCAATGCGACAAATCCATTCTTTTCTTTCAAGGCCCGATCCAGCGCCGGATGCAAATATTCCGGCCCGGCTGTCGTGGCATATGTCATGGCGTCGGCGTGTGCCGACCCAAAATACGCCGGCATCTGGATCCCATAACTTTCGGCCTTAAAGAATGACGCAATCCACAAGGCAATAGCCTTGCCTGTATTCGGATCGGCCTTGAGAGCCCATTCGCAGCATCGCATCGCCATCAACTCATTGAAATAGGCCGGCTCCACCTCTTCCCGTCGTAATCGTCCGGCTATCTCATCCCAAAACCAGATATTGGCAAAACTGTATTCGGCATTGGGAGCCACTGATTCAGCGTGGAAGTAGTATTTCTCGGCCAGAACAAAAAACAACTCGGCCGCAGGTAATTGTACTGCCTTCGCGTCAATCTGTTCCATGGCCTGTCGGGCCAATTCCTGCAATTGCGGCGACGTATCCTGCTCCACGATCCATTTCAAATATCCCAATGATTGCGGGTATTGGATTTTTCCCAGAGACCGAATAATCTCCGCTCGTACGGCTACATTGGGTGTTTGCAATGCGGCCACCAGCGGACGAATTGCATCCCGACCAATCTTCGGAATGGCAGCGGTGATATTGGAGAATTCCACCTTGCGGCTCTCATCGGCAAGAGCGTCAAGCATGAAGGGAATGGCGTACTCACCGGCGTTTTTCAACCGTTCTTCGGCGGCCAGTCGAGCACGGATCGTGCTGCTGAGCCGTTGAATCTCCTGGTTGATAATACGGGGCTCGGTACTCAGCTCAAACCGCCCACGTTCAATGATGTCCAGGATCGTACCGCTGACTTCCTGCAATTCATCACTGTCGGCCTGCATCTTGAGAAGCAATCGATACCCGTTCGGATTCGACTCGCTCAGACGCAACACTGCTATCGGGTCGGGATTGCTGTCGATAATCCGCTGGGCAAATCCCTTGGCCAGATCAAATCTCCCGATTGCTGTGTAGTGAAGAAAGTCATTCCAGTCGCTTTCCAGACCCTCGGCCAACGAGACGGCTCCGGTCAAAGCTACGACCAACATACATACTGTGGCTACTCGTATTTGTTTCAACATCAAAACCTCTCCAGAACGCTTCTGCATGTGCCCCGTTGTATTTTCAGAACCCGGGGGACCGATTCCAGCCGTCTGCGGCGCAATCCGACCGCCTGCACCTAACCTCTTTATTATAAATTGGATACTGCGGATGTCAATCAAAAACCACCCTTGATGGGATTGTTTTCCACACTATAAAGGCTGTTTTCGCGGATATACGCCAAAACCGACGGGCAGACCAGCCCGTTTACTTCCTTACCGCCTGCCAGTCGAGTACGAATTTCAGAACTGCTGATATCGATCATTGGGGTTTCAATGACGGAATTATCCAGTTGTTTCACCCGTTCTTGCTTAAGACTTCCGAGCAGGATGGAAAAGTCCGGACGAGGGTAACCGGCACGCACCATGACACATATCGTGCATCGATCCATCAACTCTTCCACATGGTACCATCGGTCCAAATCTCGAATGACATCGGCCCCTACAAGCCAGAATAACTCCGCCTTCGAGCCATACGCTCTGTTAAACTCGTTGATCGTATCCAGTGTATAACTCGGATCACCTCGCTTCAGTTCACAGTCGGACATTTCAAACTGTTCTTTTCCCCTGATGGCTAATTGGATCATGGCCATGCGATGACGGTCTGATGCCACAGGAAAAACATGCTTATGAGGTGAACGCTTGGCTGGAATAAAGACCACCTTCTCTGCCGCCAGAGAATGCATGGCATACTCGGCCACTATTGTATGGCCGATATGAATCGGATCAAAACTTCCGCCAAATAATGCCAGTCTTTGTTTCATGAAACGGATAACAATTCACAGAAGATCTGTTGGTTCCTTCCGGGATTTTAGCACAAGTGAATATAATTCTCGTTAAAAATATTTTTGTTTTTTACGTCTCTATTTGAAAAACTTTTTCCGGTAAAATTGGCTTAGAGCGACATTGCTCACGGCATGGTTACAAAAAACCACAAAAAACACAGGTGTGCATAGAAGGCCTTGAAACATGGCTTTCAAGACAATATGTGAAATACTTTACCGGCTTGTTTCCTGTCTATGAAACAAGTTGAACTAGATTATTGCGACAAGTTTGACCTCCGATATGTCCTGGGCATGAATGCAATACCCGGACCGGAAGAAAATTTTTTATGAAGCATCCTTGCATTTCATGACGATAAACATGTATATTACAGAAACTTATGTTAAAGTTTGGCAAATGAACATTTTGTTACCTGACGAAAGGAGGTGAACAAGATTATGGCAAAGAAGAAAAAAGCCGCAAAGAAAAAAGTAGCAGCGAAGAAGGCAACAAAGAAGAAAGCCACAAAGAAGAAAAAAGCCGCAAAGAAGAAAACAAAAAAGAAAAAATAAGTAATGCTTCCGGATGTCGACGAAATAACCGACTCCAAGGGAATGCGGGGTCGCTTGTCGTCGGACAACCAAAACAGCAGACGGAAGATCCTAACGCCACGGCAGGGTCTTCCGTTTTTTTATCTCTTTTCTCTTTCCCCTTCCTTTGCTCTTATATGCAACACATGATTAACCATGTTCCCTTTCCCTTGTGCCCACACAAAGCGATGCGCTTCCCAGATCTCCATCCAGCAGGGAAAAACATTCGCAGTAAAGTATTGACACAGAACAACTTATCGTTATAATGATATCGATAGGTTGGGATTTGAAGCTCGGGATTTCTGAAAGGAGCCTGCAATGATCAGGTCGCTTTGGCTGTTTCTAATGGTTTTGGGTGCCATGATTCTGCTAATGGCAAGCGGTTGTCAAGAGAAGGATAATTCGGTGATGATCCGTCAGGCCAAACTCGTCGCTGAAGAAAATATCCAGCTTAAACAACAACTAAACAACTGCCAGAAGGAGGTGGAAAAGGCCAAGACCGAAAATGCCGAGATTGCCAAACAAACCGGCGACAATAATATCAAGCTCCTACAAATTGTAGCCCAATCAGGCAAACAGGTTGAGCAATTGACGGCTGAAAATACCCAGTTAAAAGCCCGTATTCAGGAACTTGAAACCAAGCTGACGGAGAAATCCAAGACTGATCAGCCATAACGATCAAACACAGTAGTGCCGGATACAGCCCTGACAAGCCTCAATGCTGTCCTGCAGATTTTCCTGAGGATACCGCTTGCACCCGGCAGCAGCGACCAGCCCGACAAACATCGGATGGGGATGAAGCGGGCGAGATGTCAAACAGGGGTGTGCTTGTGTTCCCATAAAAAACGGATGGGAAGGAATCTCCAGAATCTGCATAATAGGATACTCCGGCGCTTTGCCTGAAAACATTATTCCGCCTTTTTCCAAGGCTTCAATATACTTCGGATCGACCTCATATCGATGCCGAAATCGCATGCGCACGCTTTCTTCTTGACCAAAAATCTTCCATGCCATCGTATCCGGCTTGATCCGGATATCATGTCCTCCCAAACGCATATTACCGCCAAGCCCTTCGATCTGTTTTTGCTCCGGAAGAATATCGATCACCGGCTCAATACAGCCTGGTTCGATTTCCGTACTCTGCGCTTTGGTCAAGCCACAAACATTTCGTGCAAATTCAATGACGGCCATCTGAAAGCCTAGGCAGAGTCCCAGATAGGGGATCTTATGTTCCCGTACATAATGGATACAAGTAATCTTACCCTCCGTTCCCCGTGTTCCGAATCCGCCGGGTACAATAATTCCATCCACACCTTTCAAATAAACCGCCACATTCCGTTCGGTTACTTCGGTCGTCTCAATCCAGCAAATCCTCACCTTGTATCCCAACGCAATACCGGCATGTTCCAGGGCATTTAGAATGGATGCGTAACTATCCCGCACAGAGGTATATTTCCCGGTAATTCCCACTGTAACCTCCCGCGTATCTTTCCCGATCCGGTCGGTAAAATCGCACCAACGGGCCCATTGATCTCGTTCGGTGCGAAGATCAATCCGGTCTTCAATTTTCAGCAGTCGAAGCACTTCAAAATCCAGGCCACATTCCCGAAGTAACGATGGAATCATATAAATACTGGCTGAATCATGCATGCTGAATACGCGTTTGAGCGGAACGTTACTATATACACTGACTTTTTGACGGGCCTGCTCACTGACCGGGTGCTCACAACGACAGGCAATAATATCCGGCTGGATCCCCAACTGCATCAATTGCTTAAGACCTAACTGAGCGGCCTTGGATTTCTGTTCGCCCAAGGTTGATGGCTCCAGAATATACGTCAAAGCGACAAAACAGCAGCTATTAAGCCCTTCTTCGTAAGCCAGTTCGCGCATGGCTTCAATATAAAACGCATTCTCCAAATCTCCCACGGTGCCCCCGATTTCCACGAAGACGACATCGGCTTCACTTTCCATGGCCAGCCGACGCAACCTGAGTTTTACTTCCCCCGTGACATGCGGGATCATCTGCACATCACGTCCGAGATAGTCACCATGCCGTTCCTTATTCAATACTTCGCTGTAGATCTGGCCGCTGGTGCAAAAATTGGATCGCGACAGGTCCTGATCCAGCATCCTCTCGTAGGTGCCCAGATCCATATCGCATTCCATCCCATCATCCAGGACGAATACTTCGCCGTGCCGGAAGGGATTGAGTGTACCGGAGTCAACGTTCAAATACCCTTCCAGCTTGATTGGAGCCACTTTCAATCCCTTGTCCTGCAGTAATTTGGCCAGACATGAGGAGAAAATCCCCTTGCCCAGTCCACTCATGACAGTGCCCATTACGATCACATAACGGCACTTGCCTTTACGATACCCAGTCGGAATCGGCGAAAAGTACTCACTGTCCGTGGATACATCACTTACTCGTGCCAGCAAATCTCTGCTATCATTCGTCTGTTTTCTTTTGTCTTTCATTATCTCACCTTCCCGTACATCCATTCACGGGATCAACACCTGCTTTTTACCACAGGCTGGGTTCCAGTTTACTTCACTGTCCATTCCATGACACCAGCAGAGAATCCGTCCCTGCAAGTAACCTCCATGCGGAGCTTATTTGTTTTAACCGTATTAAAAGTCAACACATTAAACCGGTCCTTATCACAATAGTACTCGTTATTTGTCTGAACCGGCTCCCACTGTCCCTCAATTTCGTAGAACAATCGCCAGGATTTCGGTACCCGGCATTCTCCCCGACCGGTGTCATCAAACCAATACACCAACACTTCCGCGACCTGAGCAGGTTCTGCAAATTCATATTGCAGCCACTCCGTAGTTCCCTTGTGAGGCCACCAATGCAAAAACGCCACCTCATGATCAATACTGTTTCGAAGCTCGACCTGGTCGTTTACACCCTCAATTCGGGCATTGGCGGTAGGGCTTTTGAAGGAAGTGCTTACTTTACTTCGAGAAGCAATGGTAGGAGCCGGCAAAGGCTTGGCGGCTTCCGGCTTTCGCGCCAGCCATACCGCCATTTCACCAGAGCCCCGATGTGCCCATGCATAATAGGGAATCGCCCTGAAGCGAACACTTTTTTCCGTCAATCCATCTCCATCCGACTGCCGAGACAATTCTTTGGCCGTCCCTTCCAGAATAGTTACACCTCCAAGAAGGTCAGGTTGGCTACGCGCCTGCAATACGGCATCGTCCTCAACCAGAAGATTCAATACACGCCCATTGTTGTCGGGCCATTCGGCACAATAAATCAGCGGTCCGCGTTGCAATGCCACCTTACCGGTATCCTCTTTAATATTGGGGTGTGCAACGATCCGGTGAATCGGCATGGAAAGGGCCAGATCGACCACATCTCCCCGCTTCCAGGTCCGATCCATCGAAACATAACCATTTTTAATTATCAAATCTACAGAATCCCCGTTAACCTTCAATTTGGGTTTCTCCTCATCGGACCTCAGATATCGATATAAATCGCTGGGGACCGGTTCATTCCGGGCCCAGCCGGGGATTCTGACACAAAGCGTAAAGGAATCTGTCGGTTTCTCCGGGATTACTTCCATCCGCACTTTCCCGTCCCAGGGATATTCCGTTGTTTGACGTATCTGTACTGATCGTCCCTCCAAAGGAATCGTCGATTTTCCAGTTGCATACAAGTTCACATACAGTGAATCACCCCGATGGGCATACGCATACCCCGGAACTGATGCCATAAATCGAGTGATATTTCCGGGACAGCACGCACACCCGAACCATGGGCTGCGGTTGTGCTGTCCCTGAGATTCCAGGGGATTTGGGTAAAAAAACAGTTTACCATCCAGTGATACACCGGAAATGAGCCCATTATACAGCGTCCTCTCCATCACATCGATATACCTGGCATCTCCGTGCAGCAGAAACATTCGATGATTCCAGTATACATTCCCGATGGCCGCACAGGTCTCACAATACGCACTCATGTTGGGCAGTTCATAATCATCACCAAAGGCTTCCCCCGAACCGCGAGCCCCTACACCACCAGTCACATAGAGCTTTCTTGATACGACATTGTCCCATATCCGTCCGATCGCACGGATGTAATCCTCATCCCCCGTTAAAGCCGCCACATCAGCCATGCCGGCATACATATAGGTCGCCCGAACCGCGTGTCCGACCGCTTCACTCTGCTCCACAACGGGCTTATGATCCTGACTGTAAGACCCGTAGAGGCGGCGTCCTTCCGACCGACCACGCATATCCAGAAGAAACTTGGCCAGCTTCAAATAACGTTCCTCTCCCGTTGCCCGATAAAGTTTGCACAATCCCATCTCGATAACCTGATGCCCGGGAGGAAGATGCAGCTGATCCGGGCCGAATGTACGATCTATCAAGTCAGCGTTTTTAATCGCAATCTCCAGAAACGATCGCTTTCCTGTGGCCTGATAGTGCGCTACGGCGGCTTCGTACATATGCCCGGCATTATACAATTCATGGCTGCCGGACAACCTGGACCATCGGTGATCGCCGAACCAGTTTCTCAGCCGGTCGCATTGATTTGTCCGAACCGTGTACAAATATCCATCCTCTTCCTGGGCGGTGGCGAACAAGGCAATCAGATCATCCAGGTACTTGTCCAGTTTGGGATCAGGTTCCAGCATCAAACAATACGAAGCTCCTTCGAGGATCTTGTAGGGATCCGTATCATCAAAAGGGAAATCCCCTCTCTGCTCGCCTTCAGCCAGCCCCCCGGCAATCGCAAAATTGCTCATCCGCCCGTTGTCTTCACATTGTTTGAATGCAAAAGGGATCGTCACGGTACGATTGGTTTCCATCCGCGGCGCCCAGAAGGCGTCTTCAAAATGAACTTCGGTAAAGGGAACCGGCTGAATCGGATAATCCCCTGCAGCATGAATCGTAACCGGAATACATCCGAATAATAGTATCAGCAAAGCAATATAATATTTCATTTTCCTACTCCCAGACCTGCCTTATTTAACCTTCCACTCCAGAACACCACCCGAAAAGCCATCCTGCAAGGTTAATTCGATACGCAACCCATCCGTAGTAACGGGCTTGAATCGGACACGATTATAGCGGTCCTTCTCAACAGAACATTCGTCTTTGCCGTTCACTGGTTTCCATTGCCCATCCCGGTGATACAATAATCTCCATGATTTCGGCACTCGGCATCCTCCCTGACCGGTATCATCAAACCAGTACACCGACACTTCCGACACCTCCACCGGTTTCTTAAAATCATACTGAATCCACTCTGTCGATCCGCGATGATCCCAGAAGGTATGTCGTGGAATCTCATGATCCCCGGAATTCTTCGGTTCACGCTGATCGTTAATAGCCTTGACCGTGTCGTTTTGCCATATATGGGATGCCGAGACCTTGCTCAAACCCGCAATCGTCGGCGCCGGCAAGGATTCCACGGCTGATGTTGTCCTGGCCAGCCAGACGCGCATCGTTCCAGCTCCTCTATGGGCCCAGGCATAGTAGGGAATCGCCATAATTGGACTGCCCTTTTGGACAAGGGCTCCATTCTTATCATGGGAATAAGCTGTCACTTCACCTTGCAGAGTAATGACTCCTCCCAACAGGTCCATCTGCCAATTCGTCGTCAATTCTGCATGATCATTTAACAGTAAATGGTCCAGATGCGCACCATTATCCGCCTCTTCCAGACAATAAACAATCGGCCCCCGCTCCAACGCCACCTTGCCCAAGTCATCCCGTACGCTCGGATGAGCCAATACGCGCCGGATCGGCATTGGCAATTCCATCTCGATCTGGTCCCCATCCAACCAGGAACGATGGATCATAAGGTATCCCTTCTCGAGTTTGATCGGGACCTTCGCACCATTCAAGGTCACCTTCACCGATTCCACTTCCGGATCGAGATACTGGTACAGGTTTCCCGGCATGGGTTTTCCTTGCGCCCAGCCTGGTATCCTTAAGGCAATCGTAAATTCCTTTGTACCCTGAGGCATGACCCGGATCTTTACATTCCCATCCCATGGATATCTTGTCTTCTGTTCCAGTTTCACTTTTCCATGATCAGTCTGAATATCACCCTGTCCGCCCAGATAAAGGTTTACATAAATCGTATCCCCTTTAACGCCGTAGACATATCCCGGAATCGAGGGAATAAACCGAACGACATTGACCGGACAGCACGAACAGCCGAACCAGGCACTTCGCTGATATCCCCCATCACTGGCCAGCGGATTGGGATAAAAGAATCGATTGCCCTCCAACGAAATCCCGGACAGGAAACCATTGTAGATTATCCGTTCGAGCACATCGATATATTCGGCATCTCCGTGCAGTAGAAACAGCCGATGATTCCACATGGCATTGGCAATAGCAGCACAAGTTTCATTATATGCACTGGCATTCGGCAGTTCATACGACTCGCCAAACGCTTCTCCCCCATGCCTGGCGCCGATCCCTCCGGTCAGATAGATCTTGCCCTGTATTACATCCTCCCAGATACGGTCGATGGCGGCGATATATTCCCTGTCTCCGGTCAAGGCAGCCACATCCGCCATGCCGCAGTAAAGGTATCCCGCACGTACAGAATGACCCACAGCCTGAGATTGTCGAATCAACGGCATATGGTCCTGACAATACTCGCCATATAGCTTGCGATGTGTGCTATCACCCCTTTGATCCAAAAAGAACTTGGCCAGCTTCAGGTATTTTTCATCTCCAGTCACTCGATATAGCCTTACCAGGCCGATTTCAATCTCCTCATGTCCCGGGATATCATATTTCTTGCCCGGTCCGAATACTGAATCGATGTAATTTGCCAACCGGATTGCCACATCCAAAACCTTCCGTTTTCCCGTCGCCTGGTAATAAGCCGCCGCACCTTCAAAAAAATGCCCTGCACAATACAGCTCATGCATCGAGCGGGTATCTGTCCAGCGTTTTTCAGGCTGCCTTTTTGGAAGCGAATAAAATGTGTACAGATATCCATCTTCCCACTGTGCCGCTGCAATCTGGTCGATTACGCCATCGACATAGCATTCCAGTTCCGGATCGGGATGGTTTTGCAGTGAATAAGCTGCCCCCTCGATCACCTTGTACAAATCGGAATCATTAAAATAGATTCCCTCGAAATTTCCTTCCATCAAGCCGCCGGCCTTGGCAAAATTGCTGATCCGCCCGGTCTCCTCGCATTTCTGGAAATTGTATGGTATCGTCACCTTTCGATTCGTCTCCAGACGGGGCGACCAGAATGAGTCGTCAATTCTGACGTCCGTAAACGGCACCGGATTAATTCCGGACGCCAACACAAACCCGACAAATATGGCGAAATGCATTAAAATCAACGTTCTTTTCATCATTGTTCTCCTGGGTCTTTGCATTATTGTACTTTCCCCCGTTCTTTCCAACGCTTCACGAAGGCCTCATATTGCTCGGGGGTATCGATTCCCTCACAGGAATGGGCAACCTTGCCGACCATAATCGAGTATCCATGTTCAATGGCTCGAAGCTGTTCGAGCTTTTCAGCCAGTTCTAATGGTGTTTGTGGCAAAGTGGTATATTTCAACAGGAAATTCCTGCGGAAAGCATAAATCCCCAAATGCCGATGATACTGCTCTACAGATCCCACTCCTCCTGCCGCTCGCTCATATGGAATCACAGAGCGGGAAAAGTAGATTGCCCGCCCGTTTCTACCGATGATGCACTTGACCACATTCGGATCGAACACCTGTCGGGGGGACTCAAAATGCGTGACTAATGTTGCCATCGAAGCATCCGGATGGTCAGTTAGTAGGGACACTAGAAAATCGATATGTTCCGGATCAATTTCCGGCTCATCCGCCTGCACATTGACAATAATATCCGCTTCCAATCCCTCTACGGCCTCAGCAATCCTGTCCGTACCGCTCTGGTGCTTTTCCGAAGTCATCACGCAAGAGGCCCCGAATTCCCGACATGCTTCCAGAACCTCATTACTATCAGTGGCAATCAGGACAGAATCGACGTTTTTGGCTTTTCGGGCCTGTGCCCAAGTATGCTCCACAAGGTAGTGACCGGTATCTCTGGCGAGAACTTTCCCCCCGAAACGTGTCGAGCCGTATCGCGCGGGTATGACAACGACAACCTTCACTCAATCCCCTGCAGTAATTTCCAAAAAACACGCAAAACCACTGCCCATGTATCCTACGGACTTGCCCCGATTCTGTCAACCCATTGTCTCAATTTTCCCTACTTCCCAAAACTTTGTAACATCCCTCCTGCTGGAGCGACTATAACCTCAGATAAGACCGTTGGATACATTCAAAATAATGGTGTATAATAGGCTGGTGAATTGCTACATTTGAGGGCCAACAGAAGGAAAGGATCGCGTATGCTGGCCAGATGGTTTCGCATAATCCGTATGGTGATCATCATAATAGGGGCGGTACTGTCGTTTTTTGCCGTGATCGAGGTCCTCCGTGCCTACCAGACGCTCTATAATCTGCACCCGTGGGTCGGCTATGTCTTTCTTTTGGTCGTGATCGCCGTGTGTGTGTACCTATTCTTCCATTTTGCCCTGTCCATCGCCACCCGGCCAGCCGTATTGATTCCACCCCATGTACCGGATCCGAAAAACGCCTCCACTCGCAAACTCCGTCGCTACATCAAATACCTCCAGTCCTACCTAAGCAGGCTACGGACCAACCTTGCCCTCGAATCACAGGACCGCGACTTGGCCCGACAGGGACTGGAGAATCTAGCCATCGTCCTCGAAACCGCCAAAGATAAGGATGCCCTGGTTACAGCCATACTCGATAATGAAGACACTGTCATTCGTCCCCTGCTTGTCAAGATCGACGAACAGGCCGCCCGTCATGTCCGAGATTGCATGCGCGATGTCATGATCGCTGTGGCCGTAAGCCCCTATAAGGCCCTGGACTTGTTCATCGTCATCTACCGCAACATGGCCATGGTCAACCGCATCGTCCTGACCTATAACGCCCGTCCCCGCCTTCGGGAACAACTGCAGATCGGCTGGGATATCCTGGCCGTCGTCGCCACTGTCAACTACATCAACATGGGTAAAAATCTAATCGAGGGGATCGGCTCGCGTGTCCCCGGCATCGGTCGGTTTGTTGACGACATCGCACAGGGTATGGGTGCCGGATTCATGACGACCATTGTCGGCCATGCTGCTATGGATCGCTGTCGGGCTTTTCGCGGATGGGATGCCGAAACTGCCAAAGCAACGATTCGATCCCGTATCCATGCCTTTTATTCCGATGTTCGCGACATCTTCAAGAAGGATGTCCTGCCCAGCCTGTTACGGCGAATCGGGGATACCTCCCGCGAGACCGTCGACAAGGTCGCTACAGCCCTCGATGAGACCGGCAAGGCCGTAACCGGTTTTGTCAAGGTCCCGATTCACGCCGCCACTACCGCAGGCAACTCAGTCCTTACCATGCCCGGCCGGGTCACGCGATACTCCGCAGGCCGATGGCAGCGATTGCGCAACTGGTTTTCCCATCAACCCAAAACGGAGAATTCGAATCCGCCCGAAAAGTAAGCCTGCGACTACCGGAGTTGAGACACTTTCGCCATTCTTTCGTTGGTATGAGATGCCAAGCCAGTATCTTGCTCCTGATTGTTTCTCCCAATAGAAATTTCGATGCTTTTCGATCACTAACGAGAGCAAGGAAAATTGTGCCCGTATGATTTGGTGCAACACCCTATTATCGTACATTCGGGAATCTATTTGGCTTCCAGATTTCTAACACATTCAAATCGTATTCTTAACATATCGCCAATCTTTATCTGCAATAATAGATCCACTGGATTATTTTCAATTTGGTAAAGTTATTTTGAATCCCAAAATATATTGAAATTTCATATGAACCAATTGACCAGGCCCTCCGGGCCGGATATACTTTCTTGTCGAGAGTGTGAATGATCGAGGGAGTGTGAATATGATTCAAGTATCATTCTTATCTTGGGTGTTTTTTCTATATTTTAATTATTTCTTTCTATTCTCACGTCTACTGAATCGGGTCCTCACTTTTTCTATCCGGACATGTCACCAACTGGAACGTCTACGATCTTTTAGAATCGCTGTTATTCCTGTGCAAGCCAATTCCCATGTCTCGCAGAGTTATGCTCCAGACCATAACCATAACGCGAGAAACGCCGCATTTACGCTCATTGAACTACTGGTTGTAATTGCGATTATAGGCATTCTTCTGGGAATTCTGATTCCTTCCCTTAAGAAGGCAAAAGAACAGGTGCGATTTGTTCTCTGCAAGAGCAATCTAAAGAATTACGGCGTGGTTGCAAATATGTATATCTCCGATAATCGGGATACCATGCCCAATGCCTGGACCAGTTTTTATAACCGGCATGAGGAATATCCCCCGGACGATGACTACCCGCAGGCCGAACCGCACCGATACTGCCGCTGGCATAATCCTCGTTTTGATCTTACACTGAATCCCCAGTACGCAGGCCCATTCTGGTCTTATCTGGAAATGAAGAAGGTCCAGATTTGTCCAAAGTTCGTCGAGATTGCCCGCCGGTTCGGCGATCGTCATCCCCAGCATGTGGAGACCATTCCTATTGTGCCCAACTACAACTACGCGATGAATCAGCATCTTGGAGAGCGGAAAATAACCGAAATACGAAACCAGTCCCAGGTGTTCTTTTTTAGTGAAGAGAACCTGTGGCTTACCGATGGTTGGAGCACCTATGCCTTCAATGATACGGCATTGTGCGTCATTAAAGATGCGCATAATGACCTTTGGGATAGTATTCAACCGTGGGACTGTTTTGGAACGTTCCATAATGCCAAAGATCCTGACCTGGAAACAGGTGTAGTTAACGCCGTGTTTGTCGATGGACACGTGCAAACCGTCCATCGTGAGGAGTCACAGAGATACGCGATAATTGACAAGTGATCTTATTCAAATGCGACACCTGAATAGAAAAAAACACCGCAGAGGAGTGGTGTCAGCCTGATATATCTGGAATATGGAACGAAAGAGTATCACTGTATATTTTGTAACTTATTTTGTTAGAGGAGGTAAAGATGAAAACGAGAAATTTGGTAATGTTCATGGGTGTATGGGTGGTGGTCGCCCAAGCAGCGGTTCGTCAGCCCGTGGGAATTTGGGATTTTACTTCCAACGATCCGAATTCCGTTACATTGGGTGTTCCTCTGACGCTTGTGGGGAGCGTACAGCCTGCTGAGGGTGTCCTTCCTGGTGATGGAGCCGTACAGATTGGAGTCGGCAGTCATTTTATCTGCCAGCACGGGATCTCGGCCAACGGCGGGGGCGAGAAAGTTAATGAATGGACCCTGCTGGTGGATTTCCGTTATCCTGACACGAGCGTGGGTAAGTATGTGGACATTTTCCAGACCGATCCGGCCAATTCGGACGATTCGGATTGGACGGTGGCGGCAAGCAACGGGGCGGTAGGTATTTCTGCAGTGGGTTACTCCAGCCAAACCGGTTTTTACACAGCTCCCGACACGTGGTATCGGATGGTCATGCCGGTGGATAACGGCACACGACACGATCTGTTTATGGATGGAATTCAGGTTGTGAACGGCAAAGAGCAAGGGATAGACGGTCGTTTTTCTCTAACTGATATATTGCTGCTGTTTGCAGCCAACGATGGCGATGACAATGATATTTACGTCACTAAGGTCGCTATCTGGGATGTGCCTCTGACGGCCGGCGAGATCATGGCCCTAGGTGATCCCAACGACAGTCTTTATCAGGACAACGCCGCTCCGGATGTGTATGCAGGTGCGGATCAGGAGGTGGAGATGGACGAAGGTGGATCAATCCTCATCGCCTTGGATGGAACCGTTGTTGATGAAGGTGCTGTTACGGTTGCCTGGACACAGATCAGCGGTCCTGAAATGGTCGCCATTGACGATCCCGCCTCAGAAGATACAACGGCAACAATTACGGCTCCAGGCAAGTATATTTTACAGCTACTGGCCGATGATGGCCAATACCAGATGACCGACACTGTGACCTTTGTGGTGCACCCAAATAATTATGGAGGGCTCATCGTACATTGGGATTTCGAGCAGGAGTGGGACGGACTGACGGTGCAGGACGTCTCCAGCCACGAGAACCATGGCCAGGTCATCGACGGCGCG
>JAFGPC010000139.1 GCA_016926155.1 Sedimentisphaerales bacterium | reverse complement strand
CCCATTTTGGCCAGCCAGCCGCCGCCCCAGACCCAGTGCCCGATGATCGGATAGATCAGGGCCGAGATCAGGAACGAGTAGATCAGGTACGCGGGGAACTTCATGCGTTCGGCCATCCCGCCGGCGACAATGGTGGCCGCCGCCCCGCAAAAGGCCGCCTGAAACAGCCAGAAGGCATAGAGAGGAATATCGGCACCCGATGCAGCGCCTATGAGGCAAAAGCCCTTTGTCCCGCAAAAGGCGTTTCCATCCCCGAACATCAGAGCATAGCCGATCACAAAAAAGGCCAGCGAGGCCATGCAGAAGTCCAGGAAGTTCTTGGTCAGAATGTTACAGGTGTTTTTGGCGCGAATAAAACCGGCTTCCACCATGCCGAAACCAGCCTGCATGAAAAATACCAGAAACGCCGCCATCAGGACCCAGACAGTATCCAAACCCTGCTTTAGCTCGGCAATATTTATGCTTGTTTCTTCCTCTGCCGCCCACGTCGTACCCGTGAAACAAATAAGAATCATCAGCCCCAGGGCGATTTTAAAACGCACAGGAATAACTCCACGCTTTTCCATTTATCATTCTCCGCTTTTGCATCCCATATTTTGTGTAAAGACACTCAATGGGATTATCGCAACATTTGTGCCAATCCTTTTTTTGAAGGATTAAATGAAACGTATGTTCTTCATTTTCAATGGTTTACAAAACAATAAAATGAAATCATTCTGATAACTGAAGTCACATATGTGTAGTTATGAAATCATATAAATACATTTATGTATTTTTTTGCTGTCCTGTCTAAAAAAATCGGCGAGCCTGGCCTTGCCTCTTCAACCAGACTCGCCTTAAAGCATCCACGGAGAAAAGAAAGTGGAAGCAATTTTAAATTTAACCTATATCCCAGCGAAATAGATCGAAACATCACGAACATATCAAATCGATTTGCAAATTATATACCTAGACACCTCTCTTTTTCTTTTTTCTCTAAGTGATTTAAATATCTCGTGTTAGCTTTTCAAATAAAGCTTAATGATCTAAAGGGATATGACATAAATGTTGATGCCTTCTTAATAAACACACAATAATGTATACTTTGAATTGGACAAAGGAATACCCCCGATCATTCTGTGAATGATCTCAAGAGGGTGTAATAATAAAAAAGGACCGAAGAGATGATTTCTCTCCGGCCCTATGCTTCATTGGCATATATGCTGTTTAAATGTTTGGAACGACAAACGGCTTTCGATAGTTCCTTGTCAACAATTTGTCCGCTTCCGGATCATTAACAAATTTTTCTTTGTTCCCATCGAAAATAACTTGGCGACCGGTTCGATAGGCAATATTAGCCAGATGCGGCAGGCAAGTGCTGTAGAAACCGGTTTCGATGTCACAAGTTTGCATCTCCCGCTTGCCAGCTTTGACGGCGGCTACAAAATTCTCCACATGACCGCCACCACCGGCACCGGCCAGATTCATTGGATCGGCAGCCGGTTCATACGAAGTGGAACTGGGACCTGGCTCGTTCTTACGGCCGAAGTAGGTTTTCCATGTGCTGCCATTGACATGCATCCAGCCCTCGGTTCCATAAAAGAGATTCCCAATCTTGATGTCATCCTCAGCATTGGTATAGAGCCCACGGGTGCCAAATTCGAGAATAGTACCGTCGGCATACTCAAACAGCGAAGTTTGAGTGTTGGGTGTTTCCTGTGAACAGACATCCTGGAACTTGTAATATCCACCGTGCGAATTGATCCGCACCGGGTGCTCGTCCTTACCCAGACCCCAACGGGCGATATCGAATTGGTGAGGTCCCTGGTTGCCGGTGTCGCCGTTCCCGGTGTTCCAGTGCCAGTGCCAGTTATAATGGAATTTCCCTTCGTTGAAGGGATACCATTCGGCCGGGCCGATCCACAGATCATAGTGCACACCCTTGGGAACGGCACTGTCGGGGAACTTACCGAATGAATCGCGCGGCTTGAAGCACAGGCCACGGGCCATATAGACCTTGCCGAGTTTTCCGCTGTGCAGAAATTCCATCGCCGCACGGACATTTTTGATACTGCGGTTCTGGAAGCCGACCTGTACCAGGCGATTGTACTTGCGAGCCGCCTTGACCATTTGTCGCCCTTCCCAGATGTTGTGGGAGCAGGGTTTTTCGACATACACATGCTTGCCAGCCTGGACTCCCCAGATGGTTCCCAGGGCATGCCAGTAATTCGGCATAGCAATCACCAGCGCATCGATGCTTTTGTCTTCGTTGATCTTACGCAGATCGTATTCGGTTTTGGGTTTGTAACCGTACTTCTTCTCGAATTCACCGGCACGTTGATTCAGGACGTTCTCATCGCAATCGCACAGAGCACCGACACGAACGCCTTTGACTCCTGCAAAATCATTGAGCAAGCCGTTACCGCGGCCATGGATACCAACAACGGCAATGACGAGCTCCTCGTTTGCACCAATTACTTTGTGACTCCCGGCCAGGAAGGTGGCCGCCGCAGCGCCGACTGCGACCGTCGAAGTATGCTTCATGAAATCTCGGCGGGAAAGCGTTTCTTTCGAAGGCATTTTCTTCTCCTTAGAAAAACAGATCACCTTGTACACTGTCTCCATTCATTCCTGTTGTATCCACCCATGACGCTTCGAGCAAGCATCAATGATACGAAAAGTTGAATTATATTACGAGATCTTGTGAACCAAGTCAAGGAATTTTGTGCCGCAAATTCAACAAATCCTTGTCGCAAAACGAAGAAACAAAAACACGATGCTCCCTCTCGGAGGAACTGATTTTTCCTTCAAGAGACGTGTTTAGTATAGGCGTTATTGCTTTTACTAAAAAAAAACCTACAATGAAATGTAAGGTTAAATTACAGAGCGTTAGATAATCTGGAGTGTGAACCTGTTTATGTTCGTCGGTTGTATCAGGAGTCCAGATATGAAATGGTATTCTTTATTTCTGATTGGCTTCCTGGGTACCGCTTTGTCAGAATCAATCATCATTTCGGACAGCGAACAACTTCAATCGGCACTGCGCAGCGCCGGACCGGGAACAACCATATTGCTTAAACCGGGACAGTATCGTGGCGGTTTATACATTAACAATCTTGCAGGAACAGAAGAGAAACCGATCCTGATCACCGGAACAGATCCTGAAGACAAGCCGGTCTTTTCGGGTGGAGGTCAGGCCCTGCATCTGGCCGATTGCCGCTATGTGACTCTGCGAAATCTGGTCGTGAAGGGATTTCCTTCCAATGGAATCAATATCGATGACGGCGGCTCCTTCGATACTCCCGCCCATCATATCGTCATCGAGAATGTAATGATTCAGGAGACTGGGCCCGAGGGCAATCATGACGCCCTGAAAATGAGCGGAGTGAACCATTTTATCATACGGCGATGCCGGTTTATCGGCTGGGGTGGATCAGGCATCGATATGGTTGGTTGCCATTATGGTGTGGTGGAAGATTGCGCATTCGAGGGCAGGGAGGGATTCTCGCAGTCCAATGCGGTACAGCTTAAAGGCGGTACAACGAATATGCTGGTACAGACATCTTTATTCTTGGATTGTGGACACCGTGGGATCAACCTGGGCGGCAGTACGGGCCTGGAATATTTCCGCCCGCGTGTGGATGATTATGAAGCTAAAGATATTGAAATCGCAGGAAACCACTTTGCGGGAAGCATGACACCAGTGGCCTGGGTAACTGCCGATGGCGGTTGGATTCATCACAATACGATTAAGCAGCCGGGCAAGTGGGTATTGCGGATTCTGCAGGAAACCAAAGACACCCGATTCAAGCCATGCCATGACGGCTTGTTCGAGAATAATCTGATCATATTCGATTCACGGGTAAAGACCTTTGTCAATATCGGGCCGGGAACGGCACCGGAAACCTTTCACTTTCATCACAATGCATGGTTTGATATGGAAGATGATCGCAAACCCGCCCTGCCAACGCCGGAGACGGATGGAATTTATCACTTACTGACAGACACTCCGGAAGGCGACATGCAAACGGCCCAAAGGATGTATTCGACTCTTTCAAAGATCGGAAGCCATGGCTATAGCCGAAAAATCCTACACAAGCAATATCCCTAGACGGTTTACTTTATTCGGCGTTTATTATAGAATGAATGTTGAACCAAGTGCAGGTTATGGGGTAGGAAACGGATGAGAACGAAGAGAAAGCGTAAATTTTTGTATACGGGATGTCGAAAGGGGTAAAGATGTCGGATGGATTGAATCGACGGTCGTTTCTGGCAACTAGTGCCGCCGGGGCCATGATCGGGCTCAGTTTTGAGGAACAGGCCCTCCTGGCCCGCCCTGCCGATGCGGACAAGAAGGTGGGGCCTGCCGCACAGAAATGCCCGATGGGCAAGATTGGGGATGTGGAAATCAGCCGGATCATCTGCGGGGGCAACCTGATCAGTGGATACGCCCATTCAAGGGATCTGATCTACGTATCGCCTTTAATGCAACATTACTTCACCGACGAAAAGATCATGGACACATGGCAGGTCTGTGAGGAAAACGGCATCAATGCCTGCATCATTTTTTCAGGCGACCCGAGAGCTGTCAAGTTGTTTGGCCGCTATCGCAAGGAACGCGGCGGCAAGATGAAATGGCTCGCCCAAACCGGCGCTGAGGTCAACAATATTCCGCAGGTGGTTGATGAGGCGATGGAGAATGAAGCCGCGGCGATCTTTCTTGTCGGAAACCAGGGCGATCGCTGGACGTTTGACAACCGCCTGGACCTGATCGACAAGTTTGTCCGTTACGTTAAGAAACAGGGTGTGCCAGCGGGTGTCGCGGGGCACTCTCTGGAGATGTTGATCGGAGTCGAAACGGCTGGTATCGAGAACGATTTCTATATGAAAACCCTGCACCATACAAATTACTGGTCCACCCGCCAGCCCGGCCAAAACAAGGCCGTGATCGAGAATTATGGATCCGACAATTACTGGGATTTGACTCCTGCCGAAACAGTAGATTTTATGAAGGAAGTTAAAAAACCGTGGATCGCGTATAAAGTGCTGGCAGCCGGAGCGATCCATCCGAATGACGGATTTGACTTCGCATTCAAGAATGGCGCCGATTTTGCCTGCGTGGGCATGTTTGACTGGCAGGTTGCCGAGGATGTGGAAGTCGTCGCTGGTGTAGTGAATAAACATAAACGCCGTGACAGGGCATGGATGGGATAACGGTAAACGCAATTTACCTTTTGAACTTTACGTATTCACCACCGAATTTGCAGTAACAGCGAGATTAGCTTACCCAGGAAATCCGGATACCGGCTCAGATGCCAAAAGCCTTTTCCATTTGCTTGCGTACCACGGTTAGGCGTTCCACATTGCCGCCGCCGACCTCAGCGGTTGTCCAGCCCGTGAAATGGATATCGTCAAGTGCCTTCTGCACCTGCTCCCATGGAATGTCATCATCGGCGCTGGTGATATCGACAAACTTGTTCTTAGCTCGACTGAAGCCTTTGACATCCAGCTTGACACAACGGTGACCAAAAGCGCGGATCCATTCGCCCGGCTGGGCATACTTCCAGTGGTTACCGATATCATAGTACATGCCGATCCAGGGACTTTCAAAGCTATCAATAAAATCGATGAACCTTTCCGGGCCCTGATCGGGCGGGGAATCATGGTCATACATCATCTGATTCCAGACGTTTTCGATTAAGATCATTTGTCCCATGGACGCCGCCAGGGGCAGGAGCTTCCGGATTTCCTGTCGGGCCCGTTCTTCAATAACATCCGCCGGACCATCACTGCCCCGTCCGAGCACGATCAGAACTGCGCTGCCTCCTGCGGCATGGGAAACCCGGATGCAGTGTTCGATATTGGCCCGGCCCTGTACCCGCTCCTCTTCTTTGGCGCTGGTAAGCCGTTGAGACCAATGGGCATGATTGATGGCGTTGTGAACAAATACACCCGATTCCTGTACGGCCCCCCTGGCCTCCTGCACAGTGTACTCCCCGGCCTGATCAAAATCCACCCCGTCGAAGCCGGCCTCCTGCGCCATCTTCAGACGATCCACCACTGACAGCTTTTTGCCGTCCAGCTCCTTCGGAATCATCCCCAGCTTGCAGGAAAGCAGAATCCGTTTCCCGGCTGGGGGCTCGATGATTTGTTCAGTTCCTGTTTCGGCAGCATGAGTCGTGCTCATACCACCGACACCCACGGTAACAACGCCGGCTCCAAGAGAAAGAAAATTGCGACGATTGACCGAAAGACTTCCTTTATAAATGGATTCTGCTACCATACATTTTCCTCCGCAATAGGCCACAAATACCCACCAAATATAAATAAAACTTCAATATTAAGTGTAATTTTTTGAAGAAGGGATGTCAAGTTTTTTGCTCTGCCGACAAACACAGCCTGACCTTTTTTCTTTCTCAGTCAGTACAAATACAACAAACTCCAAACCGCCCAAGACTGACTGCTTTTCGATTAACTCACGGGAAGTCGCTTTATATAGTCTAGTACAACTGCTCACCTTCGGTTTGGGCGATGACGGCAGCACCACAGGTATCGCCCCAGACATTGACGGCGGTGCGGAACATATCGAGGATGCGATCGACGGCCAGGATCATGGCGATACCCTCCAGAGGCAGGTTCACCGACTGCAGGACGATCATCATGGTAAACAGACCCGCGCTTGGGATGGCGGCAGCACCGATGGAGGCCAGTGTCGCGGTCAGCATGATAATAATCTGCTGGGCCAGGCTCATCTCGACGCCGTAAGCCTGGGCGATGAACATAGCCGCGACGGCTTCATACAGGGCGGTGCCGTCCATATTGACCGTGGCGCCGATGGGGATGACAAAGCCGGCGACCTTGTTGGAGAT
>JAFGPC010000138.1 GCA_016926155.1 Sedimentisphaerales bacterium | reverse complement strand
TTTTGCCTCGAATGTTCGTATTTGTTCGCCTGTTTTCGTTCTGTGTGTCCCTATTTGTGTCCCTACTTTTTCGGCGCGCCTAACTTTTCCGATTGCATCAACCGGCTTATCATCGGTCCCGGTCTTTCTGGATTGCTCCCGGTTCGGTGTGCTGTAGTCCGGCAGGTTTTCCACAACACGTCTTGTGTCATGTAGACCAACGTGGGAATATATCCCGATGGTCAGTTCGGGCTTGCTGTGTCTTGCTAAGGGGAAATAGGGGACAGGGGAAATAGGGGACAGTCACCTATTTTTTCGGTTAGTCTTTATCGCCGTAATGTTTTTACTTCCGGTAGTCGCGTTTATTCCGGTATGGATAAGGATATTCTGCCACAGAGAATCCCAGAGGAATAAGAGGAACAATACTATCAGAAAGAGAATCTCTGTGCATCTCCGTGGGCTCTGTGGCCAATGGAGGCGCTGATGGAGAGATCAGTGACAAAAGCATGGTGATTTGTTAATATAAAGTTGTCTATAAGATTGGGTATGATTTCGGGTATTGGATGAATAAACATTGAGAGGGCACGAGTCATGCGGAACAAAACAAGTCAAAATATCATATGGATCATCATTCTAGTGAGTTTTTCGTTACCGATGGTGCTGGCTCCAGTAATTGCATTTGCCGGCCTGGCCCGGAGTACACGCATTGTTGATCCCAAAGAACACGCCTGCACAGTCAGGGGTGGCTATCCCTATCGTGAAAAAGCGGACTATGTGATGGGAGAACTGGACCTGCGAGCAGGTGATGTGGTTGTCGATGTTGGTGCCGGGGATGGGTGGTGGGCTGAGCGGATGGCCTTGTTCGTCGGCCAATCCGGTACGATCCATGCGGCAGAGGTTGAGCAGGATAAGGTCGACAGGATGAAAGAACGCTTTACTGACATACCGCAGATCAAACCCTATCTCTGTCCATATGACGGGACTGCTTTACCCGACAATAGCTGCGACCTGGCATTTCTTTCCAAGACGTATCATCATCTTGGCGAAGGAAAGCACGTTGAGTACCTCAAGCATCTTCACAATGTGGTTAAACCGACTGGTCGGCTTTGTGTCATTGAGCAACATCGGGCTCTGGCAACGGGTGGGAGTAGGAACCATGCCTGGTCGCCGGCCCTTCTGATAGAGCAGGCCGAAGAAGCCGGGTGGATTCTAGTTCGTTATGAGCTAATCAAAGGGACATACCACTTCATGGCGATCTTTGCTCAAAAGGATCTGTTTCCAAACTAGGCCCACGAAAGTGGCGAATAGAGGATGTGATAATCAATTCTCCACCCAGGAACAACGCGATAGAAGGCCCGACGGAAAAGTCAAATTTGTATGCGAAGAGTAGACCACCCAGTGAAGCAATGGTTGCCGTTGTCATAACAATAGCAAGTTGCAGTCGAAACCGTGTCGAGAAAACCGTTGAAATGGTGGCTGGTATTATCAGGTATGCAAATACAACAACCACCCCGGCAATCTGGGCGGATAAAGTAATAACGATGCCGAGCAGGGTATAGAATAGAAAATCCCACACCACTCCTTTTCCATTCTTAACAGTACTTTTCTGGTAATGGTTCGATAGTTCTGCGATTGGCTTCCGGATAAGATAAAGGCAAACTCCGACCGCCAAGAATACCGTCATACTTACGATAACCTGTCGCCAGCCTGTCCAAAGAAGACTGCCTGACAGTATGTGCTGAATATGTATGTGACCACCGGGGGCGATGCCGACCAAAAAAAGAGCGGCGGCCGCTGCCATGGCATAAGAAATACCAATAACCGCCTCCAGTGATATTTGAAAAATTCTGCTTTTTACAAAAGCATAAAATGCTGCCGCCGATACAACGCAGCCAAAAGAACACAGATACGCTACGGGTGAGTCGCCGTGTGCTTCAAATACCATATGTGCTGCAATCGAGCCAACCGCTGCAATTTGTGCCAGGGCAATATCGATAAAAATAACTTCCCTTTTAAGAACATGGATTCCAAGGTAGCCAAGAATAGAACTCATCAGAACACAGGCCAGAAAGGGCAGTCCGAGAATTTGAATTATTAACTGCATTATGGGGCCCCTTTTGTTAAAACCAACATGTCGGTTGAAAACAAACATCGAATCAGTATCGCTGCCATGAAGAAAATCCCTAAAGACAAAACCAGGCTGGGACCATAAGGCAGATTGAAAAAATAGGAGCCGCACAGCCCAATCAGACAAGCCAGAAAACCGACAGCCCAGCCTAAAACCACAGCCCCGGCCCACTTTTTAGTGAACATGGCTGCGATGGCTGCCGGTATCATCAGGAACGCGTAAGCCAATAAAACTCCCGCGATTGGAACGATTAAAACCGTAATTATCCCCTGCGTTACAAAAAGGAGAAAATCCCAGAACCTCTCTTTTTCGAATCGTCCTGGATGTTCCGCCAAGGCAATAAACTTGTCTCGAAACGTGTAATGAAACAACAACAGCAGAAGATAAACTGCCGATGTTACACCAACCAAAGGCCAGGTAATCCAAAGCATGGAACCCGCTAGAGTTTTGCTAATATAAGCTTCGCCGCCACGGAGCTTGTCGGCCAATAAAAGTGAGGCGACAATGGCCATTATATACATAATCCCGATAACAGCCTCCCGTGGTATTGCTTGTCTTTTCGGTTTTATCAAGGCAAGGAGTAAGGCGCCGAAAAGCACGGCAACCATAGAGGACAGATAGGATTGGAATGTGCCGTATTCGATTCCCAGTCCTATACCTGCCAGAGCGCCAAAGGCTGCCAATTGGTCGAGTACCAGGTCGGAGAATATCAATGTCCGTCTGACGATATGCAACCCAATGTATGTGTGTAAAATCAGCACTACGGCAAGTAAGGTTATCTGGACGGAAAAAAAACGTACTATTTCAGAAGTCATGATATTCTTTTTCCTTAATCCTTATTTATTCAAAATGTTTTTCTTCTCTGCCGCCTTTAAAAGATCATTTACCCAACGATCTACAAGTTTGAAATAGGTTTCGGTTCCCTCTGCTCCACCAACATAGAGCGGAACAACCACAGCCTCAGCGCCTGTTCTGGAAGCAACGGTTCTCACTTGTTGCTCATCAAAATAGTTTGCTGCCAGGATAATTCCGATGTTTTTTTCTTTCATAAGTTTAATCAGGTCGCTGACATGTTTTGCGGAAGGTGGTATACCGGGTTTAGGCTCTACAGTTCCCGCTTCTTCCAGGCCGAATAACGTAACAAAGTAAACCCAGTTTTTGTGATACGTGACAATGGGAACGCCTCTTAAAGGAAGCATTTTACTCATCCATCCGTCCAGATATTCAAGTAAAGGCTTTCCTTCAAACTGCTGCTTTTCTAGGAAAGGTATCAGCTTCCCCTGTTCGGCAAGAGTGCAGAGGGTATCGCTGCCTAATAGATCCACAAGTTTTTTGCCAAATAAACATTCATCGATTCTGTCATGTAGCTTCTTGAGGTTCTGAAGATATATGTCCTTACCTTCCGGGTCATTCTTGATCAGACCGGCGGCTATGTTCCGCGCTGCCGCCTTCATTTGAATAGGACTACAGGTAACATGCGGATTGCCATAAAGATGAACACCGCCTTCCGCTCTTGACACTGTTTTGGGTTTTTCCAGTAAATTCATACCGGTAGATGCGGAAACATAACCTGCCTGTCCGCTTCGAATCTTACTATTACCGGAATTATCGATTACCGTTTGAACCCAAAGCTCCAGGTCCAAACCTGTAGCAACTAAAACATCGGTATTTCGCAATACCGTGGCAAAGGACGGCTTGGGACGAATAAAATGCGCATCCTGATCGCCCCGAACAATGGCTTTCACTGAAACTCTCTCGCCTCCGATTTCGTTGGCAAAATAGGCATAGTCCGGTAAGGTTGTAACAACATTCAAATACGTTTCAGCATATACATTCATTGGTAAGAAAAATCCAAACAGTCCAAGTATTGGCAATATTTTTTTCATGGTGATTCTACTCCTTTCTATCAGTAACGTTCATGCTTGTGAGGACCGGCAGCAAATATTGCTTGAAGCCAGACAACATGTTCGGGATTTTCAATGCCTCTGCCGTTACTGTAATCATATTCTGCTCGAAACTTAACAAAGGGGCTTTGCCACCAAGTAATATAGGGACTTATTTGCCATAGATATGGATCATCTCCGGTTACCGCTAAGGGGGATAGCGATGTCCAGTTGGGATTGTCTGCATAACCTTTGCTGTCCGGTACATAGAAATCACCTCGGATACCAATATCGATCGTCCTGGATAGTTTGGTCTGCAGATAACTGTAAAATCCCCAGGCATTTAATGTGTCTTTCCCTGAACCATCGGGGGCAAGAATATCCTTGTTTAGCCAATATGCTTCACTTCGCCATTCGACATTTCTATAACGCATCTTTTCCGTCGGTTCCCAAAGAATCGTAAAATCCGTACCAAGAACCGTCGTCATTTTCCGACTGTCTTGTGTGGTGGTGGGACTGCCGATTTCCCATTGGTCATTCCAGCCGACAAGACCTGAAAAGCCCCATTCCATATACGTATCTTTTGAGATGTCCCTGTACTTTTTATAATGCGCAAGAAGACTGGGCCTGTTGGAGCTGTTGTCGCCCAATAAGCGATGATTTGAGCCATCCGTCACCTGAAAGGTAAACTGCTGTGATGCATCACCGGCAGGCGGCATAAGCCAATCCAGTGAAATACCGCTTTGATTCAGTCCGCCGTTACCGAAAATTTGGCGTAGAGCCAATGGAAAATCCACTTGATCAAGACCGTGTTTGTGCCAACGATTTACAACACCAAACTGTTGTCGGAATTTTCCTAGGGTTAGGTTCCAATCGTCGCTCAGATTAAATAATGTTACATACGCCTCACCCAGTTCGGCGTCCTCCTCATTAAACTCAATCGCTCCTTTAAAATGGGTATATGGATCTAACCAGGATTCAACATGCACTCCCAGATTTCGAAAATCGAAATCGCTGCTCTGATCGCTTGTCGTATCCTGCCTTGTAGAAAACAGAAAATCACCGGTGACACTGAGTTCCGGATTCAGGGCCTGCAGGCCAAGCCCTTGCGATTGAAATGTCGTTTCTTCCGCCTTGTTTTCAATGGATATTTCTTTGGTCGACTCGGCAAGTGCCAACGCACGCAAAGCTGTAAGTTCATCTTTGTCCTTCGGTTTGCCAATCTGTTCAACCAGTTCGTTTATCTGCTGCGTTAATGTATAGATTTCGGCATCGTGTTTTTTCTGCATCTCAATAATTTGCTGTTGGAGTTGTACTATCTTTTTATTTAGCTGTTCTAAATTGTCGTTTTTTTCCTGGGCCGCCGCCAGGCCGGTTAACAGCAAAAGGAACAGCGGTATTTGTATAACAGTAAATCTGGGCATTATAAATCTCCTAACGTTCGGATAATCTGCACAATTACTCTACGAAAAATACGGTTGGATACAAATCTGTCACTTTTTCAAGAAGATACACTCTGAGCGCAATAGGGCGTTTTGAGATCCATTGCTTTTAGAGGGTGTCGATTGGAGGTGCTCTTAGAGGGACCGAACAAAGCCACTCAAGTTGTCTGGTAAAAGTCAATTGCGATAAGACATGAACTCGTACAACAGTTTGTGTTGTGTATAAAGAAGTATTTGAGCAAACTTTGAAGGTTTTGGAAATGAGTAAATACAGGCATGCCGGGCAAAGCAGATCATTGGGTTTGCCTGTTTCAGATAGACCATTTTGTTTAAATGCAGGTGTGGGCTGCACGCCTGCATAACAAGCATGCTCAAATTGGTGCTTTGTGCATTCCGTATGGCCGCAACCGACATTCCTGCCCGACTGGCAGGTGTGACGCAGTGGAATGACAACGGTTGTGAGCAGGTATAAAAACGTGAGAACTACCCGCCACCCACCAGGATTTATACGCCACTTTTTCCAGATAACCAACATCTGCTATCAGTCCTGCAACCGGATGATTTCTCGTAAAAACATATATTATACCAACCATAACATGGTGGCAACAATAATGTTCTTCAACTGATCCCGAATTGTCTCCTTAGAGGAATTTTCTGATTGGATTAAAGGATGTTGATGTTTTCCCGTACTCATGGGCGAGTTCCACAATGGTTCGTATTCCATACCGCGTCCTTGAGGACAATTTCATATTTCATTCCTCCAGGGTTCTTATTGTTCTCTCGTTATCAAACACAACCAATAACAGCTTTATTCTTCCGCAAAATTCAAACACGCAAACTCCCCCCGCAATTCCCTCGCCTTTCCGTCAAACGCCCGTGCGGCTTGCTCCTCCGTGTCGAAATAGCCGAGATGGATTTGCCGATGCTGGTGCGTGATGCACGCGCACCAGCGTTTACTTCGTTTATCCCGGCTCACCCCTTGATACCGCGACCGTCCCCCGCGGCCTTTCTGATTCCACAGATTTTGCTCATGGGTGCAAACACGCAGATTGGCCCGTGTGTTATTGAGGCCGTTTCGATCCATATGGTCGACGACGAGGACATTGCCGTCCGCGTCTTTCTGCCCCGGCCCCAGCCCCATGATTTCGCGGTGCATAAGAACGCTCCTGTTCTTTTGTCGACGTCCCGCGTAACATCGGTTGGCTCGGCGCTCGACGTACCACTTATGCCGGGCCAGCCGCGGATAATCCTGCGCATCGACCATCGCGAAATACCCCCTTGTCAGCGGGATCTGTCGCACCGGCCGCGTCCTGTCGGGAAATGGCCGAATCCGCTCCGGATCGTGCGTATACGCAGCGCACTTCTCTTCCGGATGACGAACATGCCATATCCCGCCCCCGTCCGGCTTATGCTTGCAGATCAGTACCTGCCGAGGCTGAGCCACCGCCCACTCGCTATGCAGGCACGTCAAACACTTCCTCTCCTCCATCTCTCCTCCTCCATCTGTCATCCCGGGCTTGACCCGGGATCCAGAAACACCGTCATCTCTGAAAGCACGCCATGTGTCAAGCCGGATTATTGGCTTGGTTGTCTCTTTGTTATACTGTGGATTTCATCCAAG
>JAFGPC010000137.1 GCA_016926155.1 Sedimentisphaerales bacterium | reverse complement strand
GCTGGCCGAGGCCACAAACACCATCGTCGCCATGGTCGAGATGGTGCCCAACCAGCCGCTTCGCTTTACCGACGAAACCCGATCCCGCTCGGAAGACGCCATCATCGCCTATTCCTGGGACAAATATATGACCACCGAGGATCCCGAATGGATCGCCCAGCTTCCCATGACCAAGGCTGCGGTCCGCGCGATGGACACCGTGCAGGACTTTCTTGCTCAGCCGGCGCAGGGCGGTATGGCCATCGACAGCTTCTTCGTCACCGGCGCTTCCAAGCGGGGCTGGACCGCATGGCTGACCGCTGCCGTTGACAACCGGGTCATCGGCGTGGCGCCCCTGGTCATTGACATGCTCAATACGCAGAAGTCTTTCCGCCATCACCACGCCGTGTACGGATTCTTCGCCCCGGCCGTCAGCGACTACCAGGAAATGGGTATCTTCAACAAACTCAACAGTCCCGAAGCTGAACAACTGCTTGCCATCGTCGATCCCCTCAACTATGTGGACTGCCTGACGATGCCGAAGATTATAATCAATTCCGCGGGCGATCAGTTCTTCCTGCCGGACTCGTCCCGCTTCTATTATGACTGTTTGCCCGGCGTCAAACGGCTTCGCTATGTTCCCAATACGAGCCATTCCCTTAATACGAGCGTCGTCTATTCCCTGATGGCTCTATATATGGCCATGATCAACAATACCCCTCTGCCCGAATACACATGGCAGAAGATTGATGACAATACCATCCGAGTCGAAACACCGGATAGTCCGTCACAAGTTCTCCTCTGGACGATCACCAATTCCGCCGCGCGCGATTTTCGCCTCGAAACCCTCGGCCCGGCTTGGCAAAGCACGCCCCTTCTGCCTGAGTCGGACGGCTCCTATATCGCAACAGTCCCAACCCCATCGCAAGGGTATAGCGCGTTCTTCATTGAGCTGTCTTTTCCCAGTCCGTATATCTTTCCCTATACCTTCACAACCGGTATACAGGTCATCCCGGATTATCTGCCGTACGCATGTGATTTCAATTTCGACGGCCAGGTGGACACTGACGACGTCTATACCTTCGCCGGGCAATGGCTGATGGAGAATCCAGACTTAGTCGATATCTTTCCAACCGCAACAGGAGACGGTGCAGTGGATCTGCTGGACCTGAATATATTGAGCCGAAACTACAGGCCGGAACCGTAACACACTATACGAAACAGAAACCTTGAATCGGAGAAATCCATGAAACGACAAACCGTAGTGCAGACGTATATCCTTCTGATCAGTACAGCCCTCATCGGTACTCATGTTTTTGCAGGTATCCTTTCCGATTATGTCTATCGTCCCGATCCGGCCTATCGATACGAGCTCATCCGTACGGTCCAAAGCGACCAAGGCGCAGGCTATATCCTCAACATGACCTCACAGACCTGGCGCAACAAGGACGAAGTCAACCGCACCGAATGGCAGCACTGGGTTCATATCGCCGTGCCGCGCACTGTCAAGCACACGACCGCCCTGCTGATCATCGACAGCAACTACAACGGCTCGCGCGAGCCCGAAGGCATCGATGGAGGCCTGGCCGCTACCGCCGTACGCACCCAGTCCGTCGCAGTCAAGGTCCAGATGATCCCCAACGAGCCGCTCCGCTTTCCCGGCGAAGATCACGACCGCTGGGAAGACGACATCATCGCCTATTCCTGGGACAAGTACCTGACCACCGGCGATTCCGACTGGCCGCTCCAGTTGCCGATGGTCAAGTCCGCCGTCCGCGGCATGGACACCGTGCAGAACTTTATCGCTAGGCTCACCGGTAACCTGCACATCGACAGTTTTGTAGTTGCCGGCGCCTCCAAACGCGGCTGGACCACCTGGCTGACCGCCGCCGTCGACAAACGGGTTGTCGCCATCGCCCCGGTCGTGATCGATATGCTCAACACACAAGAGTCGTTCGACCATCACTTCGCTGTCTACGGCTTCTACGCCCCCGCCGTGGCCCCCTATGAAAAGATGAAGATTTTCGATCGTATCGATACGCCTATGTCCGACAAGCTCATGCAGATCGTCGATCCGTATGTCTATCGCGACCGCCTGACCATGCCCAAGTTCATGATCAACTCCGCGGGCGATCAGTTCTTCCTGCCCGATTCCTGGCGGTTCTATTTCGATGGGCTCAAGGGTGTCAAATACCTGCGATACGTGCCCAACTGCGGTCACGGCCTAAAGGACACCGACGCCCTGGAAAGCCTTAACATCTTCTACCAGTCCATCTTGGAAGGATGGAAACTGCCCCAGTTCACGTTTTCCCATCCCGGCCCGGACACGATCCGCGTCACCTGCAAAGACGCTCCCTCGTCCGTCCTGCTCTGGCAGGCCACCAATCCGGACGCCCGTGACTTCCGCGACGATGTCTTCGGCAAGAAATACACCTCCACCCCTCTTACGGCCAACACGGATGGCTCCTATACCGCCACAGTGGACAAGCCGGACAAAGGCTTCACCGCCTTCTTCGTCGAGCTGACCTTCCCCAGCCCCGGCCCGTTCCCCTATAAGTTCACCACGGGAACACGCATCATCCCCGACACCGAACCCTTCGCTAAAAAACTCAAGGAAAAGAAGAAGCAATGAATCCATCTTGAAATCGACAGACAAAATGCGATATAATATATTCTGATTTTGGAAGGGAGAACTTTCTCGGAGTAAAGGTATGAAAAGAAACACAACGCTGCTTGTTATACATATTCTGGCTATATCAATAGCATCCACTCCCCTCGTCGCCGGTACATACTCCGGCGGTGCCGGCACCGAAGAAGATCCCTACCAAATCAGCACTGCCCAGGACTTGATTGACCTGGGACAAACAAAACGGGATTATAATAAGCATTTTATTCTGATAACAGACATTGATCTGTCAGGGCAGAATTTTAGTAGGTCTGTCATTTCACCAGATTCGGATTCTTCCAACCTTTTGTTTCAGGGTAATCCCTTTAGTGGTGTATTTGATGGAAATGATCATATGATTGCTAACTTAATGATCAATGGTTCGGAACGAGATCACATAGGTCTATTTGGCTTTATTGATTCTGCAGGGATAATAAAAAATCTGAGATTGGAAAATGTCAATATCACTACTGGTCAAATTTTTATCGGAGGACTGTGCGGGGAAAATGATGGCTTGATTGACAAATGTAGTGTTGAAGGATCAGTTGCAGGAAATAATTATGTCGGTGGTTTGTGTGGACAGAATTCTCATGGCACAATTACCCATTGTTACACCAATAGCGATACAACGGGGAACGGTACTATTGGAGGTCTATGCGGTAGCAACAAAGGAGTAATCAACTTAAGTTATACTGGCGGAAAGATTACAGGCTGGTCTAGAATTGGTGGTTTGTGTGGGGCCAATGACACTTCAATTTCCAATAGTTATTCGACTGGCGAGGTAACAGGTAGTACCGATGTTGGAGGCCTGTGTGGCAAAAACAGTTCTGGGTCTATTATACAAAGTTATGCTACTGGCAATGTTATTGGGAACGATTATATTGGTGGCTTATGCGGAGAAAATACATGGAACAGCTCAATTGTACAGTGTTATGCTATGGGCGAGGTGACAGGAAATAATTCTGTTGGAAGTTTTTGTGGGAAAAATGCATGGAGCAGTTTAATTAAACAAAGTTATGCAATAGGTTATATTCTTGATAGCGAAGCATCTTATGATTTCGGTGGTTTTTGTGGATGGAATTATTATGGTTTTATCAGGGATTGCTTTTGGGATATAAACACTACAGGCATTTCAACCAGTGCAGGGGGCTGGGGCCTGACCACTGAGCAAATGAAACAGGCCGCAAGTTTCTGGGGTTGGTTGGACGGTGCCTGGACCATACAGGAAGGAGTTGCTCCGCCCCGTCTGGCCTGGGAAAAGGTAGAAGGCAATCCTATCATGACCGACTATCCTACCCGGACATATGCCGGCACCGGTACACTAGTCGATCCTTATCGACTTGCCTCACCCGATGATCTGGTCTGTCTTGGCTATCGAACGATAGACTGGGATAGCCATTTTATACTTATCAGCAATATCGATATGAGTAACATCAATTTTACACACGCTGTTATTGCATATGGGAACTCATTTGAAGGGATCTTAGACGGTGACAGCCATGTGATTAGCAATCTTGTCATTTCGGATCAGGACCAGGATAATGCAAGCTTGTTTTATCGCATTGGTCACGAAGGGCAAGTAATGAATCTGGGATTGAAAAACATAAATATTGTCGGTAGAAATGAAAGTGGTGGCTTGTGCGGAGAAAATAAGGGAACAATTAGCCAGAGTTATGCCATCGGTACAGTGAGAGGAGTTACCTATGTTGGCGGCCTATGTGGAAAGAATTATTATGGGCTGATTCATCAGTGTTACACCAAAGGGGTAGTGACGGGGGACGGTTATATTGGTGGCCTATGTGGAGATAATGAATCTGATGAGATCTGCGAAACCTATGCTGAAAGCACAGTGACAGGAGATTATTATGTCGGTGGTTTATGTGGGGGCAATCAAAGTTCGATCAGCCTGAGTTATGCCACTGGTAATGTGACAGGGAACAATTATGTGGGTGGTCTGTGTGGGCTCAATTCCGGTCTTGGCGAGATTTCTTCATGTTATGCAGTGGGTGTTGTTAATGGTATTAATAAGGTCGGCGGTATGTGCGGAGAAAACTGGGGAGAGGATAGTAGCATATACAGTTGTTACTGGGACATTCAGACAAGTAGCCTTTTATATAGTGATGGAGGTGTGGGTAAAACAACACTACAGATGCAGACACTCAGCACGTTTACGAATTCCGGCTGGGATTTCTTAGATACGGATGGCGATCCGGCCATTTGGATGATGTTACGTCCAGGTGAGGATTATCCGCGGCTGGCATGGCAAGAGATTATTCCCGGCGATATCGCAGGTCTGTACGGCGTGGATGCAATCGATTTTTCTGAACTTGCAACTCACTGGCAGCAAAGCAGTTGCCCAACAGATTGTGAGGATTCCGACATCGACCAGAATGGGCAGGTGGATGTTCAAGATTTGCTCCTCATGAGTGAACACTGGCTGACAGCATCCCCCTGAACAGAACCAATACGTTAATGTTACAGGATTTTCTATGCCCACACCGGCGTCGGGTGTTGAGGTGGCACGGGCATCCTGCCCGTGATTCATGGCCAGGATGGCCATGCCACTTCAGAAACGGCAATCGAAAGGGTGGCAGCTTTTTGCTTTTGGCAAAGAGCTGGTGATTCGCCAAGTTCAAAGGCCAGCCCTTTGGGCGGAGACCAAAAGGCTGCCACCTATGCGGATATAGAACGACAGCACGGGTTCGGAAACAGCATCGAACCCATCCTTGACGAAATGAGCCCATAGGCCCGATCTTGTCCGTCATTTCATCCCCACGCCCTTGAAGAACGTATAGCAGAACACGCCGTCGGCCTCGGTCGCCCGGTACAGGTCCCGGATGCCCTTGTCCCAGGTCGC
>JAFGPC010000136.1 GCA_016926155.1 Sedimentisphaerales bacterium | reverse complement strand
CTTTCCTTGACAGGACCCACGGCAAAAACCGCCTCGTTCAGCGCGGACCATACATTGTTGACATGAGCACGGGACTTCATGATTGAGCTTTTTGTCAACATGAAAGGCTCAATATATTGGACAGCGCCGGCATTTTGACTGCCGCCGAGGTTTCTCGGGTCCGTTCCATCCAGCGTATACCAGATCGGCAGTGTCGATGAAGCGCTTTCTTCCACTCGTCCCAATAGAACAGGATAAATGATAAAATCAGAACTTCCGGCATTTGTATTGATACCGTGTATTGCAAGGATATTTTCACCATTGACCAGTTTATTAATATGGTGTGTAATGTCGAACCTTTCATAGGAAGAAGCAGCCTCATGGTTACCTGCTGCAGCCTCCGGAGGTACATCGTTCGTAACATTACCGCTGCGTGTCACTTCCGAGCCGTTTATATATGCCACGAATCCATCATCATATTTTATATGCAGTTCCAATTTGTCCAAGGGCTGTGAATCATCATATTCAAATATTATCCTGCAATAGGCCGATTTCGCCAGTCCGCGCATAACGCTCATAACATCCGTCCCGATCAGGGATTCGTATCCGCTTCCGTACTCGTAGCCCACACCGGTTGTTGAACCATCCGTCCATGATCCATCCGGAGTAAAGTTTCTCTGCGTCCACGATATTCCCAGGGAATCATCCGAGGGGATAAATACACGAACCGGAACCTGTTCGCCGACCAGTTCGATGTCGGTGTATACAACAGCATCGGGGAGCATCATGGAGAGTTCGTCGGTTGTCGCAATTTGACCTCCATGCAGAGGATCGTCATTAACTCTGAAAGTCGGAGCATTGAGCGATGGATAAAGTCCTGCGTTCTGAAGTTGCTCAAGAACGATGGCAGGTCGCTGTGGCATATAGGTATTCAGGATGTAATCCCGTTTCTGTTGCCAGTCTGCCTGCGTATAGGGTGTACCGCTTGCCTGGTCTCCCCATCTTGCCGATTCGGCGATAATGGCCAGTTCCACTTCATCGGAAAGTTCCTTGTAACGCGCGTAGGACGCCTCGACAGCGGCTTGGCCGCCGTTGAACAGATGCCGCTGAGCATGATCTGCAAAGAGCATGCGGAATTCTTCATTTTGTCTCAGTGCCTGATATGGTTCCTGTATGGCTCCTGCCGCATTGGTAACATTTGCATTCAGATCGGACCAGATGATGATGGCGCCTTCCATATCCCAGTTGAAGAACTTGAATCCCGTAGCGTTTGGAGGCCGTTGGCAGGCGACGTACCAGTTGCGTCCACCCCAGTCTCCCGTCCCTCCCCAGAAGTTGGAGAACAGGTAATCTGTATAGTTTTCGACGTCAAGTAAGTCGTCATAGGCCAAGTTATTTGTCCCGTCGGGATTGTTGCCCTGGATTTTCTGATACGCCTCAAGAGATCCCATACCGAGACGAATCTGACTTAACATGGAATTCCAGGTCGTTGAGGTACTTTCGCCAACAGGGTCACCCGCATTAATCGCGTCCCATTCTATCTTATCTCCCCCATAGTAAGTGGCGGCAAAGGATTGTTCCGGTCGCTCGACTGGATTGTACAGGCCCCAGTACAGACCATTCAGATAAAGGTGCACGAACCTACCATGCGCAGAACGCTGGCCCAGAGCTAACTGTGTTCGCCGAATAAACTCATCGACGATGTACTGGGTATTTGCGCCTCCCCAGTTGTTCCAGCCGTCATTGGATCCGGCCCGGAGTATAATCGTGTCGAATCTGGTGGTTGCATCCTCGGCATCGAAGAGGGGAAAATCCAGCTTACTGGGCCCATACTGGCGTTTAAACAAAAGACGGAATGTCTTCTTTCGGGTCAGGTCCATTCGTCGAAAAGCCCCGCCGTAGGCCCGCAGTCCCGCATCGATTTGAAAACCGGTCGAGCCGTCCGGATTGATCCACTCAATAGAAGCAGGACGTTCCCATGCCGTCCCTTCCATGGTCGAGTTCTCGTAGATGCCGGTAGAACCGAACAGATAGTCCAAATCCGTAACGATTGACATAGTCGGAATCGACAGGAGCGAATCCCTCATCAAGCTGCTATATCGTTCATCGTCCGCAATCCGCTGGTCCATGGCATAATCCGCAGCCGTACTGCCCCAGGATGTGGGAAAGCCAGAAGGATTGGCCGGCTGACGAATCACCTGATCAAGGAAGATGTATGTCTGCGTGTCAACATTGGTCGATAGCCAGCCGGGTTTGAACGCCATTGCCCTAAGACAAGTCGTACCGGTTATTGAAATTGGCTCGGAATACAATAAACCTTGCGTTTCCGAGGGAGTGCTTCCGTCAGTGGTATAATGGATCGTGGCATCGGCTGTATCGGTTGTTAATTCAACGTAAAATGGAGCATCGTAAAAACCACGATCTACACTGAATTTCGTGTCGCTGACAATATCGATAGCACCAGAAACATTGAACGTGCCAGGTGTGGCCTGCGTGAAATATTGTCGAATGCCCATGCTCGTGGCGGCAGACAATTCCGGATGAATAAAAAAGTCCTCATTGGAAACGCTGTCGTTGAGGGCCTGAACAGCAAGCACATTTGTGCCCGAGTGCAGCAGATCAATGTAGTTGGATAGATCGATACTTATAAAATCTTCCGCTTGATCTTGAGGGCGATCACTGTCAGCGTGCGAATCCCACTGTGGAATTCCGCTATAATTGTCTCTGGCGACTTCAACACCGTTCAGATAAGCCACAAATGCATCTTCGTACTTCATTCGCAGTGACAGAACGTCAAATGTGTCTATATCTTCTGCAGAAAGATCGAATCTCATCCGTATCCATATTGAGGCGTTGATGTTTAACATCTCCTCCTGGATATTTGAGCCGGCTGATCCGACGGAGCCGCCTAATAATTCCACTTCACCGATCTGCATGGCAACCGATGATGCTTTATCCCGAATCGATGGGAATAGTAATTGATAGTGGTAATACGCTCTGTCATTCGAAAATGTGATCGGAGTTGTGTTTTTGGTAAAACGCGGCCAGGCGGATGCCTGCTTGAAATCAACGATATCCCCCGTGGCGATTAGCGTATAAGGCCCGTTAATACTCTCATTTGATCCGTAGAGGGCGAATGATGTCGGATCCCGTTCCGGCGCATCGTTGGCTGTTGTGAAAGTCAATCCTGTGACAATCGTGGGGCCTATCGATGGGGTAACCTGAAAACCCGCACCATCGACAGGATCACCGGGGTCGAAATCACCCATAAAATGTAAATACTTCATATTAACATTGTTGTCAATCGCCAGAGGCGGCGATTCATTGCTTGGCCATTGTTCCGGAATATTAGGAACACCCTGGATAATATCGCCAGGAGCAGTAATATCGACTACATCAACCGGTATCTGGATAAAACCTAATCCAATCTTTGCGGTATTCCAATTGCTGTCATCAAAAGCCGTTGCCATCCATTGTGCATCAACATCAGTGGCTTGGGGCACATGATACGAAGCCGTATCCCCGCTGGCTACGAGAGCTTTGGAGGATTGCCGCAATCCGTATGATATATCTGTCAACTGTGGCGGGTAATCATATTCGCACACTATTGTTGTGCCGTCTTCTTCGATAAGTGCCAAACAACCACCGGAGGCATTGATCTGGAAATTTGTATGAAGTTCACTGCCTGTACGATTCTTGCCGGAAGCAAATACGATCAGAAATGTTCTCGGCTCAATTATAATCCCATCCGGAAATTCCCATTTATCGAGGATTTCAATGTTGTCAGTCAGGTGCCAACCATTCAATGCGATAGCCTCATCGGTAGTATTGAAGATTTCAATCCAGTCGGAGGAATCTCCGTCTTCATCGAGCAATTCTCCCTGTTCGAGGGGGGATTTACTGCCATTGGAGGCCATGAACTCGCTGATCACCAGGGTTTGTTCTCTTTTTTTCCATTCCCCGGCCAGCATGGCCAGATCGAGCAGATTCACCCCGTCAGCACCATTTAAATCGGTGTCACAGCCTGGAATAAGACAGTCGGGATTAAGCCAGTCCTCGGCCAAGGCGGCCAGATCCTCAAGATCGACGATATGATTGCCTGTGATATCCGTGAAAAGTTCCTGTGCAGATGCCAGAGGAATACATGTCAGAACCGTCATGCAGATGCCAATCATTAAAAATGCACATTTTGGCTTCTTCAAAACCATATCCTCCGTCATAATGGATTCTTTATTACAGGTCGATCCATCAGAAAAAACAAATGGCAACACCTGTCAGAAAAGTACTTCCTTGTGTACAACCCCTACATGTCGGCAAGGTAACTTCCCGATAAAGTTTCATTATAACGAATTTATTTGTCTTTTTCAAGAAAAAGATGATTGTGAGGGCGAAATAAAGTGCATGATTATCGGACGAAATGTTAGGTTTTGCCCGGTTGGGTCGCTGCTGGTTTTAGACCTGTGTTCTCATCCGGAGGAAATGTAAGGATGGTGGTTCGTCGAACGGTCATTTTGCCTTTGGAACATTCTACAATGATCCGGAAGGATTTGCTGTCAGATGAGGTATCCGCCACCTCGATCTGTAAGTGACCGTTGGGAATGCAAAGATCCGATAAACTGGTTTGTTCCAGAACATGGAGGTCCTCTGAGGTCGGAGCATTATGGAGCAGCCAAGCCGAAGCGCTGGCAATGAGATTTCGAGCGCGGGCTTCCAGAAGGGCGGTCGTGCTTTCATGGGCCATGGTCCGTTCCATGGTGAGGAGCACAATAATCGCCAGGGCCATTAGCGGGAGGATGGCCACAACGATAAAGAGAATAAATCCTTTGTTTCGTCGTGTTCTCATGGCAGGTCTCCCCGCAGATTGGCGCCGAGGAAAAAGAGGTGAGAGTTGGCGAACCGTTTTTCCCATCGATCCTCAATTTTTCGATGAAGATGGCTTTGAATTTCCACAGCACAAAGCTGTTCATTCATTGTCCTGGGATTCCATTGGATCACACCATGGGGGACAGACCATATCGCCTCGGATTGATTCGGATCCTCTTGCCTGGTGAGGATGGATCGGATGATTTTGTTTTCCTTTTGCTCATAACAGATCAGGTCCTTGTCGGTCTGGATGAACAAAGTCGCAGGCCCTGCGACATGATCGTCGACCGTTTGGGGCAGTTGCTTGCCGGATTGCATATCCTTCTCTATCTGTCGCAGGAGATGACAAAGAGAAGCGTATTCATTAAAATCTTTCAGGCCGGAGGGCAATTCATGGATCAGTGTATGAAACAATCCGGCGGTGATCAGCATGATCAGGACCATGACGGCCAGCACAATCACCATCTCATTAAGCAAGTAGGCTCGACGATTTGCATATCGTGGATCGATCAATGGTTGGTGGTCGGATCGTATCATTCTTTTTTCTCCGCTTGACGGATGTATCGTGCGAGCTGAACCTGGATTTGTTTATTCTTAATCCTCCTGACGGCTTTTCCTTCCACGAAACTCAGCCCCTTCCAAACACCCTGACCCGGGCTTTGTTGCATCTCGACAGTGACGTTCGGCCAGAGCCGTTTAAGCTCTTCCTTCGAGAGAAAATTGCCTGTGGTTTGCACACTGTCCAAAGAGGCCTGTAATGCCGAAATACATTGCTGGCGGGCCAGTTCATACGCATTGAATTTTCCCGTTTGATGCAGCACAGTCGCCAATCCGGCGCTGATCAGCAGGATCAATCCAATCGTAGCGAGAACCTCCATCATGATCCAGCCGTACGGTTTAGAGTGTTTATTTCTTATATGGTTTCTCATGGATAGATACTTCCGGCAAAGAGACGATTTAACTCGATCAGCGGCATAAAAAGGGAATAGACGACGAAGCCAATCATACAGCCCAGTAACAGAATCATGACCGGAATAGCAACAGCGCGTGCCAAATTGGCTCGGTAATTATAATTGTCACGGTACGTTTCTTCGAGCATGTCTAAAATTTGCAGCGTGTTGCTTTGATTTACACGATCATCAAACGCCCAAGCCAGGGCATACCCTACGCTGGTTTGGCGCGCTGCCTGTGCTGGAGGTTCTCCGGCGACTACGCGGTTAAACCATCGACGCAGTCGCTTTCGGAAACAAATGTTGGTGTCGATTTCCAGCGCATTGACAATCGCCTGATCGACCGTACAACCGGCCTGTAGGGAAGAGTGTAAGATACCGACTGTCCGCAACAGACTGTGTTTTCGTTCGAACCATCCCTGAAAGGGAAGATGCCAGCGAACCCAGTCCCCGATTTGGGAGAGCAGATAAGGATCCGATGTTCGGCGCGGCCGAAAACGAACGAATAGAGATGCTATGAAAAACAATAATAGAGCCAACAATACAGAGCAAACAATCCATGCGTGTCCCATGATAAAATTCACGATATTGAATAGAACCTGGGTGCAGTAGGGTAAACCTTTTGCGCCATCACTCATATCTTTAAGGATTTCGGCAAAGGTTGGAATGATAAAAATAGTCAAAAATCCAATGGCCATCATGGCTATAAAAAGCACTGTAATGGGATAGTAGAGATTAATAGCCTGAACCTTCCGATATCCTTCGGACTTATGAACCATATCCATTTCGATGCCTTGCAGGGCTCGGGGCAATTGGTGAATTCGCTCGGATACTGTTATTGTTGCCAGTACCTCCGACGGACATTTAGGATATCCCATCTGGATCGCTTCACTGAGAGAGTATCCGCTTTTCAACCAGTGGCTGATATGACGAAGAATCCGTCCCGTTTTGGAAGGATCATTTCCGGCGGCGCTGTCCAGGGCCATCGGAAGTGGAAGGTTCTGTCTCATGCTGGAGGTAAGGATGGAGACAACATTGAAATTCAGGGAATTCCGGGAGGTAAGATGGTACCGGATTGTAAACGTAACAAACAACACGAACAATACAGGCCCCAACGGCTGGAAGAGAGCTCCGAGAAGAAGAAATCCAAATGAATACCACAGGATTCCTATGATCCAGTTGACCGCAACATATGGCCATCGAGGGGGTTTTGCCTCGCGGCTGCGGACTTTGAGAATAATCAAGGTGATTGGGAAAAAAGTGATAGAAAGGAGGAATGCGGCAATATTAGGGTCCTCGCGGGCGAATAAGGATAGTCCTGCACACACCAGGCTCAGGACCGGTGAGGCAAGCAGACCGACACCTGGCAAGATGAATGTGAACCAGATGCACAAAGCAAAAATCAGGATGACAACCAGGATTACCATCGGCCGGTTCCTACATCAGTACATTTATGATTCGAACCATTGGCAGGAACATGGCAATGACCGCCAATGCCACGACCGAGCCGACGAGGATCAGCATCGCCGGCATCAGAATCGCCTGGAGCCGGGACTGGTAACACCGTGTTTGATCGGCGTACATCTGCCCCAGGTTGTGCAGGTTGTCCTGCAGCTCGTTACGCTGGCTTCCCAGTTGGACTGAATAGAGAAAAAGCCGGGGAATAATGCGGCACTCCATCCCTGCCTCCATGATTCCTTCCCCCTGTTCAATGTGTTGAGCAACGATATTGGCCTCGGATTTGAGTTTTTCGCTGGCAGCCGAAGCCGAACCAAGACGAACACAGGTAGGCATCGTGGCCCCGGCACCGACCAGAACGGACATCGCTTCGGCCATACGAGCCAGAATACCGCTATGATAAATTCTTCCAAGGATTGGGACGGCCAACAGAATTGATTCCTTGAAGCGGCGGCCTGCGGGCATGGATGAGAGAATACCGTAAAGAAATAGGAATACAACGATACACAGGCCAACGACAATCCAAAATGGGATCACGTAACGGGCGGCTGTAATGAAAATACGTGTCAGATAGGGGGCACCATTGAAATCGGAGAACATATCCTGTAATATCGCCGCATAAAAAGGCACGACCATGCTGAACAGGAAGGTAATGATTGCTGCTCCGATGGCCAGAACGACGACGGGATACGCCATGGCCTCGAAAATGATCCGTCGTGTCCGTGATCCGATTTCCAGATGACGATTCAGGCTGGTGAGCATTTCCCCGAGTCGACCGCTTTCGATGCCCGCTTTGAGGATCAATCCGTAAAGGGGCGGAAAATCTTTCTGTCGTCGTTCCACGGCCTGGTCGATAGTTAAACCCGATTCCATTTCTCCGACGATGCCTTCAATCAATTTTCGCATCCGGCGTGAGCCGGCATCATGGGCCAGTTGCCGCAGGCCCTTTTCTAAAGGAATTCCGGCCTTGGTGATCGAGGCAAGCTGCTGATTGAAAAGAAGAAACTCGCTTCGTCCAACACTGCTTTGCGGAGCTGCTTCCTTTGTCTTCTCCACTTCGTTTACAGTCAACTTCATGTCCTGTAAAAGTTGTGAAGCCTGTTCGGGCGAGGCGGCTTCAATGGTACCCCGCATCAGCCTGTCGCCTTCGGTTAAAGCGCTATATTGAAAGATCGCCATTTGTGCTTCCGTTTTATACCAAAAATTCCGATAATATGTGTTCTTCGCCTATACCTTTTTAGGGGACTCTTGTCTGGATCTTCCTTTGTCTGCTCTCTGTTTACGATTCTTTTGTCTTGCCGATAACTTTTACAATCTCTTGCTGCGTTGTAATCCCTTCTGCAACGAGCCGCTGCGCATCCTGAGCCATCGTCATGTGTCCTCGTTTTCGCAGGAGATTCTCGAGTTGGTCCAGGTCTGTTTTTTGCAGCAGGGCGTTACGCAGATCACCATCCAGTTCAACCAGTTCGGCGATAAGAACACGTCCATGAAAACCGGTCCGGGCGCAGGTTTCACAGCCGATGGCCTGCCAATGTCCATCCGGCTCGGATTGTATTGTACATTGCCGACAAAGACGACGGATGAGCCGTTGATTGAGTACGGCGGAAATGGCACTGGTGACCTGATAGGGTTCAATGCCCATCTCCAACAGTCGCAGCAGGGCTCCGGCCGGCGATCCGCTGTGCATTGTGCTCATCAATAGATGTCCCGTCAGACCCGCCTCAATGGCGATACGGGCCGTTTCGGCATCCCGAATCTCGCCCAGCATCAGCACTTCCGGATCCTGTCGCAGCAAAGACCGTAGGGCGACCGGAAATGTCATGTCAGAGTTATTCGTTATCTGTACCTGTGTGACGCCGGCAATCACGCGTTCCACCGGATCTTCCAGGGCAACAATACTTCGTCCGGGAAAACGAGTCAGGATATGTCGTAAAATCGCTCCCAGCGTTGTACTTTTTCCGCTTCCGGCCGGCCCGGTCAGCAGCAGGACACCCTGCCTCTGGCCTGCAATCTCAATCAACGCAGTATGGATATAATCGCTCAAACCAAGTTGGTCCAGATAAAGCAATCCCATATCTTCATAAAAAATCCGTATAACTGCTCGCTGGCCATGAATCGTGGGAAAGACCGCCAACCGCATATCGGTTACCTGGTGTTGGCTCTTGTCTGATGAAATGATATCAAATGGGATACGCCCTTCTTGCGGCACATCATTACGGTAAGTCAGCAGGTTTCCCATGACTTTAAGACGAGTGATGACATTTTCAGAAAGGAAAACCGGCAGTTCATCCACCGTTTGTAACTCGCCGTCGAGCCGATATTTGACCAGAAACTGCCTCGATGTCGGCTCGAAATGAATGTCACTGGCGCCTCGTCCAATTGCCTGATTCAGCACATCGGACACCAGCGCTACGACATCGGCGCTGTCTTTGCCTATTTTCCTTTTTTCTTTGCCGTTTGTCATAGACTTCAACTCACACTCCGCCTCCTCTCCGGATTGTAGGACGCGCAACGTTACATGGCGTTACCTGAAAAAAAGAACGTGAGGCCGAAAAAAAGATAAGATCCGGTTATTGCAAGGCCCAGAGGACAGCGTTGATCATTAATTGCTGAAAATCGGGAATCTCCCAGTCATTCCAATGACCCAGGGAAGTGGAAAAGATATTGGCTTTTTTATAGCGATGGGTCCAGGCAACCGGCTCGGGCTCTTGGTCTGTAATCTGCCCGATCAACAGCATGGCAGCCTTCTCCGACAGCGGGCTGGAACGGTAGAGGCTGCCTTCGCTTATAAAACCATGGACTGAGAGGCCTTTCAGGATCGAACTGGACGATGCTGTTTCCGCAATTGCTATTCGGGTGCCTTTTTCCGTATTTCCATAGTGTCCGTTGTAGTTGCCGCCAAGAACCTCCTTATCGAATTCAGGCCACTGGGCCAATATGTGATCTTTATTGTCCGGATCAGGTACCTGTGCGCGAGCATCGAAGGCATGACTGGCCGTTCGTATCCCGATCAATGGTTTTCCCGCTTCCAGATGATCGCGCAGCATCAGCATTTGGTCGTCCGGCAAGGCCCGGCGGCGAATGAACACTATCGCCAGATCGGCATCTCTTAGCGTTTGCATGTTTTCGATACTGTGTCGTTTGGGTCCGTCAGCCTTGGAAATGCCCAGGGCAAAATCACAGGCAATATGGTACCGATCTTCCAACAGGCGGGCAAATTCAGGGAGTCGCTGATCCGCATGGTATTCTTTCTCCGCCATGAGAAAGACTACTTTGGGTCGATGATCGGTTGAAAAACGAAAAGGGACTTTGCTGGTCAGGTCGGTTGAAGTGATTGTGGGACAGATATGGGTCTCAATATATTCAATTACTCGGCTCGTACCGGCGAAGTGATCCACATATGGCCAACTTCGTGAGTTGTACATCGTGTCGGTCAGATCGCGCATGAGAACGGCGTTTTTACCCCAGCGAGCCATATTCCGCAAGCCAAAAGGCCGACCTATTACACACATGTTCGTATGCACGCCCATGAGGATAACGTTCTGTATATTGCGTTGGTCAAAAATACTACTGATTTCGATCCCGGAGTCGCTAATAATGTCTTCGTTATGAATCTCAATGACGTGAATCTGATTCTTCCAGGGGCTATGCTGTCGGCATTGAGGCTTGCAATCACATCCACCATCGGACTGGTTCACCGGCCAGGTCAGCCCTTTCTCACGATCCAGTTGATGGTTCCATTGTCCGATCCATTCCGGGAGGGCGACTTTGGGTGTATCTATGGCCTGTCTTCGAGCAGGATGATCTTTGTAGGCCTCCATGCATCCGCTGGGGGCGTGCACAATCAGAATCCCCTTATTGCGTGCCAGCGATATGACATGGTTCATCACCGGCGCCAGGTCCTGTACGCGGGCTGTTGCTCCGCGACACCAATGTTGATCCCACATGTCACAGATAATGATTGCTGTTTGAGCAGGATTCCAGGCCTGTTTATCATTGACCATACGATAGGCTCCCGGGGCATCCTCCGATGGGATTCGCTTGCGGGCATTAATGGTTAATGAATCGGTGGCGAAACTGATCTGAACAGACAGGATAACAAAGGTGGATAAATAGATATACTTTCTATGATTCAAATGTCGTTTGCCCATCTTGCCGATCTCCGGTTTGGAGTTCTGAAACTACACAATAATTCACAAGCCTGTTTTATCGTCGGTGTGTTTGTGCATACTAGCAAGAAAATAGTGACAATGCAACCCGTAATGATGTGGTGACCTGTAAATCCTTCTTTGATCAGTCCATCAACAAGTATCACTATGACAGAACTTCTTAAATACTTTTATAAGTGGCAGTTTTCCAGCCCTCTTTTCTGAAGGTATTTCTGGTGGTATTCCTCGGCCCGCCAGAAGGTATTAGCTGGTTCGATCTGCGTGACAATCGTTTTGTTATGATAGGTGTTCAGTTTGGCCACACGCTCTTTGGATGCCTCAGCGGCCATCTTCTGCTCTTCACTGAAGTAAAAAATCACGGAACGATACTGCTTTCCTATATCCGGCCCCTGACGATTGAGTTGGGTAGGATCATGAGAGCGCCAGAAGATATTTAAGAGATGCTCATACGGAATTTTCGTCGGATCGTATTCGATTCGGATGACTTCCGCGTGACCGGTCCTGTCTGTGCAGACCTGTTTATACGTAGGATTATCCACATGTCCACCGGAATACCCTACGGTCGTATCGAGGACTCCGGGCAGGCGTTGGAATGCGGCCTCTACTCCCCAGAAGCACCCGGCGCCGAACATAGCTACTTCCCGTCGGACGAGGGATTTTGTGGATTTTTTCTCTTTATTTGTGTTTAACTCCATGGCAATTTCCTGGGTCTCTTTTGGATTGGTCTGGTTCATATCCGGATCCGTTGCAATAGCTGTCCATTGACTCGAGTTGCAACCATCAATGCCGGTCAGAAGCGGCAGGCTGAATACGGCCAGCATAAGTGCGGCATAGAAGGTTTTCGTTCTGGTATTGTTGGTATTCAAGTCCATAATACACCTCGCTGTCTAACCACGGTAATTCTACGGTCTTCCGCAAGTCCGGTTCGTGTGGAATTCTTGAATACGATGCGATTGGTCGTTTCTATGGTGAAAAATAGGTTTCTAAATGCTGTTCTCCGAACAAAGGTAAGTATGGAATGATAGGAGGGAATCCGGTATAATATTCTGCAGGAAATATACCTTTTTTGGAAAGGGTGTGAAAATGCGTCATTTTTTAATGTCATTTCTGGTAGTCTTGGTTTTTACCGTTTCGACATCGGCACAAAAATCTCCAACGGGGAATCCGAAGAATTTTAAGGTCAAAACATGCCTGCATTCTGTTAGCTATGCCGGTGTTTGGACGGGTCAGGCCAGACTTTCGGTCGATGATTTTCTCATTAAGGCCAAAGATCTTGGCTTTGACGGCGTCATGCTGGTCGCCAAGCGCCCTCACGTTTCGCCACTGGATTATGATGCTCAGGCCCGTAAAAAACTCCGCCAACGGATCGAAGAACTGGGACTGGACCTGGTCTGTCTGGCTGGATATACCGACTTTACCGCTGGTGTCGATAAAAGCGGAATCCCCAATGTCGAAATTCAGGCACTGTATGTGGGTGAGGTGGCCCGGCTGGCCCGTGATCTGGGCACAAATATGGTACGTATTTTCACAGGGTACGAACGACCGGGAGTGCCGTTTAATAAGCAGTATGAACTGGTATGTGAGGGACTCAAACTAGCCGGCAAAGAAGCCGCGAAATACGGAATTACCCTGGCGGTGCAAAACCACCATGATATCGCAATTCATCATGACATGATGTATTGGTTACTCAAGGAGGTTAATCTTTCGAACGTGATGGCTGCGTTTGACGCCTGGTCGCCCACGTTGGAAGGATTGAACAGCGAACAGATTCGCGAGGCGATCTGGAAGATGAAACCCTATATTGTTCACACCACCGTTGCCGATTATGTCCGTCTGCCTCGATACCACTATGACAGCACTCTGACCAATTACCTGTCGGATATGCCTGTGATCCGAGCCGTACCGGTCGGCAGGGGATTCATCGACTATGAAATGTTTATCAGTACGCTGCGCGATATCGGTTATCAGGGTTATATCGCCTACGAGATGTGCGAAGTGCTCGACGGCGGCGGGAGTGTGGATAATCTGGACCATACCGCAAAGGCGTTTCTGGATTACGTCAAACGATTCGAGGAATAATTGATTTTGAGAAGAATCTGTTCTGATGGGCTTTCGTTGTATGCCTTGCTGAATTGATGCATGGTTGAAATTCCCGGTTCGACTTTGAAATGAAAGTCTTGCAGATCTCCGATATGGATGATAGTCTGGTACATGCCCGGTATACGACATATATTAACTAGGTCACATGTTATTTTAATGGAGGAATGATCCATGGAAGACCTGAAGCTTGGATTTATTGGGGCCGGTTTTGTTGCCCATTTTCATGCTCGTGCTCTGGAAAGTGTTCGCGGGGCCGATCTGGCAGGTGTTTTTTCCATCAAAGGCTCGGAGGAATTCCAACAATATGCGCGAGATCGCGGTCTTGGTGACTGTACGATCTATTCCAATATAGCCGAATTGTGCATGAATTGTAATGTTATAGCCATATTTGCCCCCAATCCTGCCCGGATTGAGATCGTGGAGCAAATTCTGGATGCCGTTAAGATCGGTGCCAAACTCAAAGGGCTGATATGTGAAAAACCCCTTGGCCGGACCGTGGCTGAGGCGAAAAAGCTGGTAATGCTGGCCAAAGAAATTGGCGCCCCTACAGCGTATTTCGAAAATCAGATTCACATGAAGGCGGTCAAAAATGCCATTACTCAGCTTGCCCCCGTACAACAGGCAATGGGCCCGATTGCCCTGGCTCGAAGCGCTGAAGAACATGCCGGCCCGCACGAACCATGGTTTTGGGACCCCACCCGACAGGGGGGTGGAGTGCTCAGCGATATGGGTTGTCACAGCATCGCCGTTGGCTGGTATGTACTGACGCCGGTTGGCAAGCCGGTCCGTTTCCTGGAGCCTGTTTCTGTGACGGCGGATTGTTCCCTTCTCAAATGGGGGACTCCAAAATGCCGTCAGCAGCTTTTAGAGAAGATGGGTGTCGATTATTCCAAAACACCGGCAGAGGATTTCTGCACCGGTACGGTCAACTTCCGCAATCCGGAAACGGGGCAAATTGTCAAGGCTCAATTCACCAATTCGTGGATGTTTGACAAGCAGGGTTTGCGTTTGCTCATGGATGGATTAGGCCCAGGTTACGCTTTCGAAGTCAACTCTCTCAAATCGCCTCTGGAAGTTTTCATAGGGGATGAAGCGGCCCAGGCCGTGGCCGATGCCGAAACCGCGCTGGAAAAGGCAACGGCATCACGAGGTCTGCTGGCCGTTCAACCGAATGAAGCCGACCTGTACGGATATGTGGATGAATTCATCGACGCCCTTACCGCGTTTAAGGAAGGAAAGGATGCTTTGCTCAACTGGGATTATGGTCTGGAAATTACACGGCTCTGTCAGGCAGGCTATATGTCCGCCGAACGAAAGCAGACCGTGGATTTAACCGATCCGGCGATACAGGCGGATCTGGATTCATACACTTCACTGATCGCTCAGGGGCGGGGGGCCGAAGTACTTTTTGCATAGACAATCTTGCGGGAGGATTTTGTGATGAAGCCAAGAGCACTGACGATCTGGTTTGTTGTGATTGGTTTGAATATGGTTTCTTCTGTGGTATTGGCACAGGAAGATCTGAACGTTTTTACAAAACCAGAGAATACCATCCTGCATGACTATTTAATCACCGAAGCAAATAAGCTCTTTGACAAGCGGCGAGAGACCGTCAAAAAATCGCTTCAGTCACGCGAGGCGCTTCTGGCCCGACAAAAGCAATTGCGTCGTCGTTATCGTCGTATTCTTGGATACCTGCCTGAAAAGACACCACTGAATCCCATTGTCACAGGGACAGTCCAATGCGAGGGATATCGTATTGAAAAAATAGCGTTTGAAAGTCGTCCGAACCATCATGTAACCGCTAATCTTTACATCCCGGGCGATGCTAAAGGACGATTCCCCGGCATTCTTATTCCCTGTGGCCACTCCGGTAATGGCAAGGCGGCAGATGCATACCAGAGTGCCTCGATCATCCTTGCCAAAAACGGTTTTGTGGTTCTGATTGTCGATCCGATATGCCAAGGAGAACGATTGCAGATTCTTGAGCGGGGCAGCAAGTACGGCACAAGCGGAACGACAGCACATACTTTGCTCGATGTCGGAGCCAAGTTGGTCGGCTGCAGTGTCACCGGATACGAGGCATGGGATAATATCCGGGCGATCGACTATCTTCAAACCCGACCGGAAGTCGATCCGGAAAAAATCGGCGTCACCGGTAACAGTGGCGGGGGTACACAGACAACCTTTCTGATGGCTTTGGATGAGCGTGTGGATGTGGCGGCTCCCTCATGTTATATAATGACACGGGAAAAACTCTTCGCCACGATCGGCCCGCAGGATGGCTGCCAGAACCTGTATGCTGAAGTTGCACTAGGGATCGAACATGCCGATTATATTACAATGCGGGCGCCCAAGCCGACGATTATCCTGGCGGCAAAACAGGATTTCTTCGATTTCGAGGGCGTTCAACAAGCCTATGCGGAAGCCAAACGTGTTTTCACGGTTCTTGGAAAGCCGGACTATGTCGACATGTTTTCGTATGACGACACACATGGTTTCAGTAAACCCCGAAGACAGGCCGCGACACAATGGATGCGCCGGTGGTTTTATGAGGATCCTGCCGATATCATTGAGTTTGAACCCAACCTCTTGCCGGAACAATCATTATGGGTTACAAACACCGGACAGGTCCGGGAACAATGGCCCAATGAAATTACCGTTGCTGATCTTAACCTTGCACGAGCCAAGGCTCTTACTGGCCAACGGCAGCAGTTTCTCCAACAAGAACATACCGAGATCCTGAAACGAATCGCTCGCTTGATCGGTTATCGGAAACCGACAGGCAAGGTAATTGCGGTTCATACGGGAACGATTCTTCGGAATGACATTCGAATCGAAAAAGGAGTCCTGAATCGAACGGGCCAGCTTGCGATACCGATACTCTTGTGTAAACCCATTAAGGCGAAAGGGAAACTGCCGATAACGCTTTATGTTGATGGTCGAGGTAAATCTACGGATGCGCAACCTGGCGGGCCGATAGAGACGTTGGTTCATCAGGATAAAATTGTGCTTTCAATCGATGTTCGTGGTGTCGGCGAAACATCCGACGATCCGGCCAAAAATCGATATGCCGGCGGTCTGCACGATGAATGGCGAAATGCCATGCTCGGATTGCATATCGCACGTCCTCTGATTGGCCGGCGGGCGATTGATGTGGTAACCGCCCTGGATTTCCTGACTCAATATCCCGGCGTGGACATGGATCAAATCGAAGTGATTGGCATTGATCGCTGTGGGCCTGTTGTGCTCCATGCGGCGGTTCTTGACAACCGGATTACTCGCGTGAAAACCATCGATTCCATTCCCTCCTGGACAGAACTTGTTGCCCAGCCTATGACCCGCAATAGTCTATCTTATGTAGTTCCTTTCGTCCTGGAATACTACGATTTGCCTGATTTAAATATTCTGATCTCTCAGCGCAAAAAACATGGGCGATAAAACATCTATCGCCCATGTTCGTATTTCGATAGGACAGATTAGAGAATACGTTTCCGTCTCAACCAGCCAAACATCCCTACGCCGAGAGAACCGAGTAATAAGGCGCTGGGTGCAGGGGCATGAACTATAACAAAACTGTCACTGTAATTTTCATTTGGACCAAGCTGCTGAACATGAAGTCCTATTTGTAATGTTTCATTATCCAAAGCGCTTGTCACATCGGTAATACTGCTTCCTTGAAGAGCATATTCGACGACAAGCCAATCGCCGGGATTGATTCCATCAGCCGGCGTTTTTTCGATTCCCAGAGATAATGCGGCTGTAGCCTCAAATCCGAAAGGTGCACCACCAGGCAGATCTCCAGGAGAGACGGAAAACACTTTCGGTTTTCCATTTCCGTTTTCATTAACGATCAGGGCCCCTTCTGGAAGGAAGGAAACTCCCAAACCGTCAACTATGTTACCTGGGCCACCCAACAATCCATTCATGTCGTCAAAATAGATCTTTGTTATCGTACTATTAGGGCTACCAACGAGATTACTAAAAGTGAAACTGACAATATCGTTAGCCACGCTGATATCCATTTGTATCAACGGAATATCACTGGCGGATGGAGTATTGGATGTAATTCTCTCAAAATCGTATGTGAAACCTGCAAAAGCCGGTGTAACCAGTAACGCAAAAAGTCCAATTGAAGCTAGAAAATAAGCGCTTTTCATTAATTTCACCCTTCTCTGTTTTCCCTATACTATTAACAAAATTCCAATTAATAACTATTGTATGTTAAAATGGGAGATTATTCAAGCTTTTTTTGCGGTTTTTGTATTTAGAATCCTTCCAGAAAAGAAGAATCAAAAAAGTTAATAAAAGAGACATAAGTATTTATACAACAATAACTTATGCGAAATAAAAGGATGTTTTATGGGTGAATGATAATCTTATTTCGTTCCGGGCTACCCATAACCTCCATTGCTTTATGAATATCCGACAGTGAAAAACGATGAGAAATGATTTTTTCAATATCTACAAGATCCGTTTCCATCAGACGAATAGCCTTAGTCATTGCCATGGGGGTTGTACCAAAACTGGCATCCATGCGAGCTTCCAGAAAATGCGTTAATCCACCGTCCAGATCAAATTTTTCGTGGGTAGTAATCCCGAAAACATTCCACTTTGTGCCGCGTCGCAAAAGACTTACCATCATTCGTACGGCTTCAATCGGACCGGCTGCCTCAATGACCACATCAGGACCGTGGGGAATAAGTTCATAAATCCTCTTTTTTACATCTTCTGTGGAAGGATCAATAACATCTGTAGCCCCCAGGTTTGTTGCATTCCGACGGGCATAAGAACTGGGATCGACGGCAATCAAATGGCCTGCTCCGGCTGCACGGGCAACCATCATACACAGCAAACCAATCCCGCCGACACCAATGACCACAACCGAGTCACCAACTTGCATCTGGCTGTATTGGATCATCCCTTTCCAGGCCCCGCTTAGCGGCTCGGTCAAGGCTGCCGCATCGAAACTGATATTGGCTGGTTTGTGAAAGAGGCACTGAGCACGGGTTTTCATGTATTCGGCAAAAGCGCCATCCCAGACATCCTCCGGCCCATCGCCTCCGGCCACGAAGCCTTTTGTACAGTAGTGAGTGCGTCCCTGGCGGCAATCCGTACAATACCCACAATACCCCGACGGCTGGATAATCACTTCATCACCTTCTTTAAATTCGGTTACTCCTGCCCCGACCGCCGAGACAATACCACTGGGTTCATGTCCGGTAATCGTTGGAAATATCACGTTTCGACGGATTCCTTTGATGGCCTTATAATCCGTCTGGCAAATACCGCACGAACGGATCCGCACAACGACTTCATCATACCCGGCCGGTTCTGGAATCGGCACCTCTTCCAAACGCAGGTCGTTGAAATCATGCAATACGGCAGCGAGCATTCTGTTCATGGTATTCCTCACCAATATTTTTTTAATCCAACTTTTCAGCCTTTATCTTACAGTCTCTTTTGTATAAAGCAATCCGGACGATTTTCTTTGATGGAACCTTCAGGATTAATTTTGCTTGAACAGGATGAAAGATCGACTACTATTAGATCATGTCGAATAGAAAAAGTAAACTTGATACGTGCATCTGTTCAGGCAAATCGCTGGATCGTATGCTTCGTCCTGCGGTTTTGACAATTCTGTGTGATCAGACACAAGGCTTACACGGATACGCAATCGAGAAAGAGTTACAGACTTTCAAGTTCTTTCGGAACCAGCCTCCTGACTATACGGGACTCTATCGCCTGCTCAAGCGAATGGAGACCGAGAGATTACTCTCTTCGACAGAAAGTGATTCACAGGCAGGTCCGTCTAAAAGAATATACCGGCCGACGGATCGGGGGAGAAACTGTTTATTGCGATGGTTGGATAGTCTTGTGGAATATCAAGAGATGTTGGATGACCTTCTGACAAGTGCCAAGAGAACCATGGAGGTAGATTTGTGAAATACCGCGACTGGATATTCGAAAAGAGTATGAGAGAGTTCTAAGGAGATTTGGATGGTTGGATCTGAAATCATGGAACTTCGGCGACGCACAATTGTAAAATCCGTTCTCTGGCGATTGATCGGTGTCATCTGGACATGGATCGGAGCCTATTTCATTATCCTGATCGTTCCTCCAACAGCCAAGAATGCTCCTGTCATTGCGACCTTAATTGTGGTCTATCACCATTCCACCAGGATGATCATGTACTATCTTTATGAACGATATTGGGCCGGTGTTTCCTGGGGGAAATACGATATTCGGACAAGCACTTTTCAGCCGATGTCCTTACGAGACAAAATAATCTGGACTCTGGGAACTGTCATTGCCATTGTCCTTATATTTCTTTTGATTGTTTATGTGGGACCTCTGGTAAAGAAATAGAACTACCGGATGGTTATGTCATATTCTGAAACCGTATAAGCCGACGAGGTCGTTCATCGGGTCGGCCATAATAGGAGTTTGACAGCGACCAGGAAAAGGAACACACAGACCACTGTGCGAAAGTGTTTTTGGGGTACCTTGTCCACGATGTGCTTGGCGATCCGGGCGCCGAGGAAGGACGCAAGGATGAACAGAGGAACCGACCACAGCGAAAAGGAATCGAGTCGAATGCCGTCGGCGAGATACTTGCCCATACGGGTAGTATCGATGAAGATAGCAATCGCTCCGGCTGTGGAAATATAAACAGCTTTAGGCAGGTTAAACGCGGTTAAAAACATCCCCCGGACGGCTCCGCCGATTCCAAATATTCCCGCAAGAAAACCGGACAGAGCCCCGCCGAAAGCACTGGCCGGGATATTCTGTTTCAGCTTGAATGAGCTTTTTGATAACAGAAAGACCACGTATACAATCATAAAACCGCCAAGGATACGGCTGAGCAGTTTCTCTGATACTTCCGGCATCAGCGAAGCGCCGAGATAGCTTGCCAAAATGCCGGGAATCCCGAAACAGAGCACCAGATTCAGGCGAAAACCGCCCCGGAACAACAAAATTTTCCAGAGATTGCCGAACCAGTGAATGATGCCTACGAGCAGAATTGTCTCCGGGGCCGGGTAAAACAACAGCAGGGCAGGCACCATGATGGTCGAAGTACCGAAGCCGGTCATCGTCCCGACGGCCGAAGCTACTATTGTTAAGATGGCAATCGCTGTTAATTGCATCCGATTGATTCCATTTTATCATATTTGCAATAGTATATCCTGCAGTCCGGCTTATACATACTATATCTGGCGTTTTTCCTTTTTAAAGCATAAAGAAATGGGTTTTCTTTGCATTTTACGATTCTATAGCGTCCCCCTGTTGTCGCACTCCAGTTCCGGAGTCCCATAGCTTCCAAAGCCTCCCTAAGCGCTTCGGCTTGGTCCCCACAGTCATTTCGCACTGGGATATAATTCCCAGATCGTTTGTTTTTCTCCCATTTTTCTATCACATTTAATATCATCTCAAGCTCTTCCCTTGCTTCTTCACAGTTAGATTCAGGAAGCCAAGGGTCAAATCGTGGCGAATCCGGCGACTGGGGTGGAGTAGGATCTATCCTTGGAATCGGTGTTGGATTGGGTATGGATCCAGGGGGAGGCCAAGGTTCACCCGGTCTTGGAAGTGATGGCCCATTGCCCGTATAATCAACATAGACTATAGGTCTATCTTGGGCATATTCATAAAGGTTAACAACCTCAACTTCGTTGATAGGATCACGTTGGAGAAATCTCCCGGTTTGGGGGCAGTACATGGCGGAGGTTGGACAGGAGAATAAAATAATCATATTAATCACAAATATTGTATTTTTCATGTGTTATCCCCAAATCGATGCTCCGATAGCGGAAGTCTATCCTTGTTCTTATTGACTAACTTTCTGTCGAATATTTTCCATGATAAAAACTTGTACTCGATTACTTTCATATCCATGTTCATATCTTATAGAAAGTTCTAAAATGCCAGAAAGCAAATATGAGGGATAGATAATTGCCCCACTTTGTTCACCATAATTGAATTCGTTGCCTTCCTTGAACTCGACCATCCATTGCCGAGTCGTAGTATTTTTCATCTCCTTTTGTTCCTGAAATGTATAAGTTATTTGGGTATATCTTTGTCCACGTTAAAGATAATTTCTCTTCGTTTACACAGACCATATGATATTCGTTCGATAAGTTTATAATTATGAAGTATGAATAAATATTTCTTATTAGGACAAAAATCTTCCAGCCGTGTATCTTTCGTAGCCATCGAGATATTCAGTCGTATGTCTTTAAAATCTGTCACTATTAGGTTATCACCATCCATAAATGAAAATATACCACATTTATTTTTAATCCATTTTATTCTCTCTTTAGCAACATATAACTCTTCTTGATCAGAATAAAGTTTGTTTCCCTGAAAATAGACAGGCTTTTCGCCATATACTCCGACCAAGCTTGCATTTTTTCCGAGTTTAAGTCTATCGAGCCAAGAAATTCTCCCTTTTTCTGCAACAGAAACTTTTGTAAGTTGATTCTTCCTTTGTTCAATCCATAATGCATTATCTCCTGTCCAAGCAAATGTATTCGATGAGATATCATAACCAGAAAAGGTATATGACAATCCATAATCCCAAGAGACTACAAGGTAAGTGCTATAAACATTTTGGTTAAGGGTATGTAAATCAAGGGCACGTGCAACAAACAAAGTGCCTTCTGGCGACCATTCTCCCTCAAAAAATTGAAGCCATATAGGACACTTATGAGAAGCTAGCTTAGTAATGCTTTCATTAATTTCAAAGTGCTTAAATTCGGGTGGTGCATTGGACAAATTATCATCAGTAATCACAGTAAGTTCTTGTTTTTCCATATTTGGTCGCCATGCAAATATGGCTGTATGCTTTGAATAGGGTACTTCTAATACCATTCCATTTTTATCGTGGCTTCTTGGAATTACATATAAAACAGTATTAATTGGATTTGGTGCATAAGTTTTTTTGGGCCAAGATCCAGCTCGAAAGGCTAAATCTCCATTATCTGATACTTTCATAGGAGGGATTATACTCAAATCACGTAAATCCTTTTCTTTTTCAGCGATTACCTCATTGCAATACAAACAACACAAGAGATAAAATATGCATATTTTCCAAGTAAGCTTATATGAACTTTTTCTTTTTTTTAGCATTTTTTCCTCTTCAATATGCATTTACCGAAACATTGTTATATATATTAACGATATGGATATCCTGGTATTGGTTCTCCTCTCCGTGGTACTCTGCCACACTCCCTGAGTGTTGCTGCATGGCACTCGGAAAGTAGGACGGAAAGTAGGGACAGTCCCAATCCTGTTCGGCACTTGATTTGCTCTTTGTTAATTTCGTATCGTGTTGATGGCCATTCGGTGTAGTTTATCGGCTGGCAAGGCAACAGACAAGGTATTTTCGCGCAACATGAACGGCGGCCTGACGGCGAGGAAAGTAGGGACAGTCACCTATTATTAAACGAGGAAGCGAGTTCACATCGGCAAATTTTTCCGAGCAATCCTCGATCAGTTTTTTAACCTAACTGGCCGACCTGTGGCTGTCAATGGCTTTTCCATGTTGTCGAAGCCGTGGACAAATTTTTTAATTATCTTCTTGCCCGGGGGAATAAGGCATGTTATATATACCTGTGTTCGCTCTTTGAACAAGTTGACAGTCGGTTTCAGGTCCGGGGCATTTGCCCCGGATAGGCAAACGGGAACACGGTGAAACTCCGTGACGGTCGCGCCGCTGTAAGCGTCCGCTGTCGTCGGTCGTGCAAACGAACCGGACGACAAACCCGAAAGGCAGTTTGTCCCACTGTTCCATGCGAATGGGAAGGGGCCTTTCGGCAGGATGCAAGTCAGAAAACCTGCCTGAGATCGAGTGCATGCGGT
>JAFGPC010000135.1 GCA_016926155.1 Sedimentisphaerales bacterium | reverse complement strand
TACTCATCTTCGAGATATTCCAGAAAGTGTCTCACTGCTCGTTTTTGATCTGGTGATAACATCTCAAACTTTTTAAGGCGATCCTTGTGATACAGTGCAAGGTTATCCCCTTCTGAATATAATTGAAGAGAATTTATAATAAAATAGACCCAAGAGGTAACTTCATGATAGTGACGTATCAAAACAAGCATATAGCCTGGTAGAAAATACCGGTAAGCAGCAGGTGTCAGGTGGATAGGATTAGGCAAAACATACCTTTTTGTCTCAAAATGAAAAGATACCTTTTCCAGATCCCGCCAATCTACACCTTTCAGTCCTCCTGTAATATTTTTACCATATTCCCATCTAGAGCCCTTTTCAATAATATTCTTATCTCCTGGATAGGGAACATTTGCAAAAGCAGATTCAATTTCCTGCGTCAATTGCTCAAGGCTTATCTTCATATCATTTACAATTGTTTACATTATTCATAATACTACCAACTACTGAGGTCCCAGGTGGTTTGGGCGGATGGATCGGTAGACCGACGGACGACCAGATGGATAGGCAGCATGACATCTTCCAGTTCAGCATCGGGATCGGTCAACCGGCGGATGAGCAGCTCGGCGGCGGCATGGCCCATCTGATAGCGCGGCACATTGATCGTCGTCAGGGAAGGACTGATCAGGCTGGAGACGAAGATATTGTCAAAGCCGACGATTTTCACATCCTCAGGCACACGGCGTCCGCTCTCGTGCAGGGCCCGTATTGCCCCGATTGCCATCTGGTCGTTGGCCGAGAGCACGCCATCGAGATCGGGATTTTGTTCCAACAGGCACAACATCGCCGTATACCCCTGCTCGGGCGAAAAATCACCCTTAACCACCTGGCTTTTGTCCAGTCCTAACCCGCATTGTTTGAGCTGGTCTCGGCAACCCCGCAGTCGGTCATCGGCCATCGAACAGAAGTCCGGCCCGGCGATATGAACGATTTTGCAACAGCCGCATTCTGCCAGATGCCGCACAGCCAGGCAGGCACCCTCATAATTATTGATCCGGACGGAAAGAATCACGCCTGAATCAACTCTGCGTTCCAGCGAGACCACCGGGATGGGCTTTTCTCCGCTTGACAGATTGGAAAGAAAACGGACATAGTCGGTGTCGGCCACCTCGGCGACCGAATCCAGAATGATTCCATCAACCCAGCTTCCCTGCAGCATACGGATGGTTTCCTGTTCCTTTTCCACGTCGAAATCGGTATTGCAGAAGGTCAGCCGATACCCTTGCGCTGAGGCATAGTCTTCGATACCCTTGAGAATCGGTGGGAAGAAAACACTGTTGATATTAGGCAAGACGATGCCGATCACGCGGGTCGAACGGCTTTTGAGCCCGCTGGCGACAGGGTTCACCTCATAGCCGAGCCTCTGGATCGCCTCATTCACCCGGTTCCGCAACGATTCGCTGACATATTTGGTTCCACGCGTGACATGGGAGACCGTCGCGATGGAAACCCCCGCCATCCTTGCTACGTCCTTGATATTGGCCATATCCGCTCCAACCACCTTTCGACATCACCGTTCCATCGCCCGTCTGAACCTGGCATACCCCGGATTCCACACCCAATCATATGCCTACATCCGGACAATGCAAGGATTTTTGGTAGGTAAAAGATGGCTTCCCGCCGAAGAGCGAAAATTCCCAACCTCATAAAACTGATTGTAACTGAGGCGATATACAGAAAGATCCGGTAAGATCCTCTCCGGTTGTTCCCGTGTTAATAGGGTCTGGTTTTGGCCGGGAGTGGATCGCGGGTTCGAGACAAACGATCCAATAAAATGGTCATCAACTCGCTACGGATCGACGCGAAATCCGGATCGTGAAAAACATTATTAAACTCATCCGGATCCTTTTCCAGATCGTATAACTCACCGTCATCGGCGCCGGTAAAGACAGTGAATCTCCATTTCCGGCTGCGGATAGTAACGGTATCGACCGTATGACCGGGCTCGGTTTGTCGGCGGCGACCGCTGCCGTCCAGATAGTCCGGTGCATAAGCTCCGGAACTGACAGATTCGATATAGACATAATCATACGGTGTTTCATCCGTATCCTGAGTAAGCACATCCTTGAGGCTTTTGCCCTGTACGCCGGGGGGAATAGGAAGGCTCGTTAACTCACAGATCGTGGGAAGCACATCGGTCTGCTGGACCATGCCTTTAACTATCTTGCCTGATTTAACCATGCCGGTCCAGTTAAAAAACAGCGGCACATTTGTACAGCCCGCATAATGCCACGGTCCTTTCCACCAGAGCCAGTGATCACCCAACATATCGCCATGATCAGCAACAAACACAATCAGCGTATTATCCCGGATTTTCAGTTCATCCAGAGTCTTAAGCACTCGGCCGACCGAATCGTCGATGAATGTCATCTCGCCATAGTGCTGTGCCCGATTTTCCTTCAGCCGTTTGGTATAATTCATCATGTTGCCGTTTTCAGCGGTGGATTTGAAACGGCTTTTTTCCAGCTCACCATCCCGGCGAACCGGATCGGGCATTTCCTGGGGCTTATATATCATGCTGTAGGGCGGAGGCGGATTATAACTCTGGTGTGGATCGACGAAACTGCAGAAGGCAAAGAATGGTTCTCCCTTACTATTGCATCGCCGGATAAAATCGATCGTATGTGATGCCGTCCAATAGCTGTTGTGCAGTTCGATGGGAATCTGATCATCGGGCTTGTCATAGTATTCCGGATGGTTTTTCTTGATCCACAAATGGTGTTCTCCGCTTCGCCCGTCCTCACCGAGGTAAAATTCCTGGAATCCGTAGTATGGCTCAGGATGCGTCTCCATACTCGGCAGTTCGTTCTTGCGATACGGAAAGTGCGGCTGAAAATGAAATTTACCTGCTCCTCCGGTTCGATAACCGTTGGCCGCAAAAAGATGCGCCAGGGTAATTTCCTTTTCCGGCAGTTGCACACCGTTGGCCCAGACTCCATGGGCCATAGGATAGCGGCCGGTGAAAATTGTGGCACGCGCGGGCATACAGGCCGGATATTGCGTATGACAGTTACGGAACATGGTACCGCTGTTTGCCAGTGAATCCAGATGTGGCGTCCTGATGACGGGATTGCCATAGGCGCCCATATCATCCAGCCGCTGTGTATCGGTCATGATCAGAAGGACATTCGGTTTCTTGCCCTTTGTATAATCCGACGCCCTCAAATCATATGTAAAAAGCCCAATTGCTCCAACCGAAATCCCGGATCCTATCGAATAACGCAAAAATTCGCGCCGCGTCCACTCACTCATCCACCTGTCCCCTCAGCAAAAATTGTCAAAGAATCGGAAATCAATGCAGCCGATATCGCGTTAAGCTGCATTCCTTACGCTGAATCGACTTACCACTCGGTGACAATAATGTTCCGATAGGCCACCGAGCCATGATTGCCCTGGAACATCAATGGACCGACCGGCTTTTCCCTCCCATCCACGCCGCCAGGTGTCTGATTGGGCATTACCAGACTTTCGTGAAGCATCTGCCCATTCAGTTGCACCCGGATAAAACGTGCATTTTTGATCTTCTCCGGCTTATCATTGAATACAGGCGTCTGCCAGTCTATCACGTATTTTTGCCATGTGCCGGGGGGCGTATTCGCATTGAACGGCGGCGGCGCAGCGCCATAAATTGCGCCCATATCACCGGAACCCATCCTTTCACGCCCGAAACTGTCAAGAACCTGCACCTCATATTCCCCCATCAGATAGACACCGCTGTTACTGCCCTGCGGCACCATCACTTCGACCTCGAAACGTCCACTCCCAAAGGTCTGCCTGCTGTAGAAATCCTGGCTCTGCCCATGCTCTTTGGTCAGGTTGATCATGGCGCCGACACCGTTTTTGGCAATGAGCTGTTTTGGATTATCTTTGTTCATCTCCGGGATACCGACAACCCAGAGATTTTCCTTGCCGCTGCCCGGTTTGGCGATCCAATTGTCCAGATCCTTTCCATTGAATGGCTCGGATACTTTTCCTCTCACCAGGATCGAAACATCCCTGAATTGCACTTCCATATCCTGGTTACCGTGTAACTGTAAGGCCAGACGGCCTTCGAGACGGCCCGGATCGTTCTTCAACTCGGCTGTTTTATAGCCATTGACATGCACGACAATATCCTGCCCGCGAGCATAGACCGTCATCGTGTTCCAATCACCGGGTTTGAACCAGGTGGCCACTTCTTCCGGTTTGGGTTGAATAACCCATGCCCGCCCTGCTGTTTCGTAAAGCCCGCCCACATCATTAGCGCCATCAATTTCAGCCTGAAACCCGTGCACTCCGACCGCATCTCCGGATTCTTCCACCCGAAAATACAAACCGCTGTTTCCCTTGACGGCCTTGAATCGGACAGAAGCCACAAAATCCCCAAAAACTTCATCGCTGACAAGAAGGCCATGCTTTGTTTCTGTTGCCAGAGAGGAGCCGATCAGAATGCCATTTTTCACCTGCCAGCTTCCACCGGGCAGAGTATGCCAACCGTCCAGGGTCTGTCCGTCAAAAAGCGGCTTCCACACATGTCGACCCAGGTCCTTGATTCGGAGGTTTTTCCATCGTACTTCTGCCGTCAGTCCCCGGGAAACGCTATGCACCTGCAGACCAATGAAACCCGATACATCAGAGGTATCCACGAAGTCGGCACAAGGAATATCGTTAATAAATGTGCGAATTCGCGGTCCGATGCATTCGATACGATAATGATTCCATTCACCATTGTTGAACGCTTTGCTCGCAACCGGATCCTGACTTGTCGCATCCAGCCACATCCCCTTGCGGGCCTCGTCCCATACGCCCCCGCTCGTTCCCGTCTCGGCCGAGGCAATCTCAACCTGATACCCGTATACATCTCCGGCCTTATGCTTGTTATCGATCCGCTGTCCATCCCGCCATATCGGAAAGACCGTATCGTGATAATAAATATGACTGCGAATCTGCACACCGGAATTGAGCTTTGGATCACACCGGACATCGAATTCCAGGATAAAGTCGCCGTATTCCTTCATCGTGCATAGAAACGTATTGGGGCTTCCTTCCACCGTTTTACCCACGATGCAGCCATCTTCTACCCGGTATTGAGCAACACCCCCACGAACTTCCCAGCCGGCTAGGCTTTTGCCATCAAACAAGGTTTCCCACGACGCCTCCTTCGCCAACACAGAGAATGTTCCAATACAAAATACAGAAAAAATCAGGACCTTGCGATTGGCAATCATCTCATTCTCTCCTTTCCTACAGTTGGGGGCTTCCAGGTCCGAAGGTTTCCACGTGTTTCCTCTTTACGAACACCTCCGGCGAATCCGTAACGAGGTTTAAATATTATACCGATATGGCAATGAAATACAAGCCCGGATTCAATACTCGCAGGAAAACATCTCACAATACCGGCTCGAAACGTTTCATTTTGCATGACAAGATGTTCTTTTTGATCCTAAGTTGTGATTTCTTCAAAGCATAAGTGTTTTTCTATCCAGGGAAAATTTATGGTCTGATTCTTTTTTATCGCTTGTAAAGCCCGATGCTAAAACGATTTTTTAGTGTGTTGAATAGGGTGATTTTATAAGAAAAGATCGATTTAAAGGATCTTCCACACCTTATTTTCTGAACCGCTTTTTCCAAAATTCAGTTTTTAATAAGTATACAACTCCTGTCCCACGGTCATGCCGGACAGAAACGCCCTGTGCAGATTTGCTCCGCCCCAATCGGACATACGGACATGCGTAAGGATTTGACCGGAAAATTCTATCGGCAACAGAATCATCTGTTTATCGATCCGGCAGGCCTGTCCGGCAGGAGAAGTAACCGTCGTTCCGGACCAGACGTTGATCGTGGTGGTATTGTTGATACTGTTGATCCAACCGCCATTGAGCCAGTCGCGGATGTCACTGTTGCCGTAGAGATCCTTGGCGTAATACGCACCCTGATCCCCATAGAATTCCAGTTTGGTATAAGGACCGACCTGGCCCCAGCCGGTATTGATCAGGGTATGCACCTCCCGAATACTCGTCAGATTTACGGGGATATCCACGGAAAAGGTTCCCGAACCCAGACTGCTGTTCCATCCGTTATTACCCTCCGGTATGCAGAAGGGAACGCCTCCCAATTCGACATCCCCTGTCGGCAGATTTTCAGCCCCCGCATAGTTATTTTGGTAGTGAAAATTGGCGATTCCGGTCAGGTCCACACAATGGTATTGCAGCTCGAACCAGAGCGGCATGGTTTCAAGCCAACAGTCTGCCAGAGTTGCCAGGTCCAAAGGTCCGACAGTGCCGTCTTCGTCGAAATCGGCCAGGTAACAGGAGTCCTGCGGCTGAGCACAGTTCTCTTCCAGCCAGGAGCCGGCAAATATTGCAAAATCATTGAAATCAATGACGTCATCCAGCGCCAGGTTACAGTAAATACAAGGTTCCTGCCCTACCGTCATGCCGGACAGGAAGGCCCTATGCAGATTCGTATCGCCCCAATCAGACAAGCGGACATGCGTGAGGATTTGATTCGCGAAGGCGGCAGGCAGAATGATCATCTGTTTATCGATCCGGCAGGCCTTGCCGGTTTGAGAAGTAACCGCCGTTCCGGACCATACATTAATCGTAGTTGTATTGTTGATGCTGTTGATATAAACATTGTTAAGCCAGTCTCGGATATCGCTGTTTCCGTAGAGATTTTTGGCGTAATACGCACCCTGGTCACCGTAGAATTCCAGCTTGGTATAGGGGCCAACTTCTCCCCATGAGGTATTGATCAGGGTGTGCACCTCCCGGATGTTCATCAGATTCACAGGGATATCGACAAAGACAGTTCCCGAACCCTGACTGCTGGTCCATCCGTTGCTGCCATCCGGAATGCAGAAGGGAACGCCGCCAAGGTCGATATCACCTGTCGGCAGATTTTCAGCGCCTGCATAGTAATCCTGGTAGTGAAGGTTGGCGATCCCGGTCAGATCCACACAATGATAATGAGGATCAGCACATACCAAGGAGGTAAGCAAGGCATAAGGTATTAAATACGTTGACATACTCGTTACGGTTCTCATACTTTCCGCCTCCTTCCATCGTGCGAATTTGCCCGATGACAAACATTTATTATGTGATATTTTGAGAAACTCGAGATTTCAGAAGTGTTCAGGGAGTTACTTAAAGCTTCAATCGAAAACTTTTCGATTGGTGGGGTACCAACCTTGTGGTTTTTCGCCCCTTCCGTGATCCTCAACCTTTTTTCCATCTATCACCCCTCCCGCCGGTGTCTTCAATACCTGCCTTTGCATTATCCCGCTTCCCATGAACAAGTCAAGCGAATTTCCCCGTGAAACCGACAACGTGGGTCCCGTTTCATTGGCCTGAATTTTTTTAAAATAAGGGTGATACGATAAGTTTGGCATCTGATACTATAGAAGATGGAACACTCATCCAAATGATCGTTTGCCCTGTAAGGAAATCTTTATAGGAATAAGAATATGAAGAAGATATTGTATTGCCTGGTGGTCGTTGTGCTTATCGTTTTAAACTTGATTCAATGGTACAGGATGCATCATGTCTCGGCCCGCCCTGCGATTGTCTTTGCCTGGTCGGAAGCCGACGGTTATTTCAACGAGGAGACCAATTTCGAGCAATTTCAAGAAAAAGTGTCATCACAGGAATTTATCCGTTCCATTATCGACAAGCCAAAATACAAATCGATCCGGGATCAGTTCCTGGAGGATTGGAATCCTGAAATCACACGATCCAAGGTCAGCGATCTTACTGCCAGCCCATACCATCTCTATTGGGGCCGTGAAAGGGATCTTCTTTCTGACTTGATTGATGAAATCTACACCAACTTAAAACTTGAACTTACCAGATATCAAAAATAGATATAAACAAAATCGGTTAAGTAGGATAGATTCAATGATTTACTAAAATCATGCAGAATCACATTTCTCCCTATCTTTATTTTTAAGTGTGTTTTTCTGAGAGAAAAAGGGCCCGCCGCATAAAAACCACAAGACAGGCGGTGCAACAGAACAGAGTAATCCCAGAGCCAGCATATGGATGAATTTCAAATGAATCGTTAATCCGATGGCCATTCCACAGATAAAAGCGACGAGCGAAAGAGCATAAACGTAGAGGGGAATTTTTTTCTTTATGCGAAAATAATAGACGATCGCTCCGAAAAAGGTGAGTGTTCCAAAAATTTTAGCACCCTATATCCACCACGATGGATCATTCATAATCCGACCTCCTTAGCAAGAATCCTAAACCATTTAACAGGAAAAGAAAGGCAAGCATATGATACCATATCCCAGCTTTCTTCTCACTATTTTTTAGCCCTCTTCCTTGTCTCCGTAGAGCCAGTGCTCGTTGGCCAGGGGATAGTCGCAGATTTCATCGTTCTTGAAGTACAGCGGGATCTCCTGATCGGCCGAGGCGGGAGAATCGGAGCCGTGAATCAGGTTGAATCCCTGCGAACAGCCGAAATCACCCCGGATCGTCCCCGGCGACGCCTCGGTGCCGAAGGTCTCGCCCATCATCCGGCGGCTCATCTTGATGATATGATCGGCCTGCCAGACCATGACCAGCGACGGTGACGAGGACAGATAGGCCACCACGCGGGCAAAGAACGGTTTGTCCTTGTGCACGGCATAATGCTTCTGGGCCAGTGTCTTGCTGATCTTCATGAACTTGCTCGCCACGAGTTTGAATCCCTTTTGTTCGAAGCGTGAAATGATCTCGCCGGCCAGGCCCCGCTGAATTGCATCCGGCTTGATAATAATGAGTGTCCGTTCGGCCATCGGTTTGTTCTCCCTTTCTTTCTTCTCCTGAAAAAAACGCCGCCGGTCCATCTCGAATCCGGCGGCGTCTGTCTGTCTCGCATGGAATATACTAGGTCCCCGAAGGAACGATATACAGCTCCACACGACGGTTGGCAGGATTGCCCTTGTTGCCCGGCTCATTGGGTGCAACCGGTCGAAACTCGCCAAATCCGCGAGCGCTGAGTCGCTTGGAGGAGATACCGTTCTTTTCCAGCACCTGCAGGACCGCGACCGCCCGGTGTACGGAAAGATGCCAGTTGGTCGGATGCTGGGCCTTGCTGTACTTGATCGGCTGATCATCCGTATGCCCCACGACAATGATGTCAAACTGGGCGCCTTCGCCGCCCCCTAAAATCCCAGCCAATGTCTTGACTGACTCGGCGGCCTTAGCCTCCACCTGTGCGCTGCCCGGAGCAAAGAGCAGGTCGCTCTTGAATTTCAACATCCCCTTTTCCTCGTCGAATTCCACCAGATCGCTGGTCTGGGCAAACTGACGCAGTTGTTCGATCAAAACCGGAGGCAGCAGGGGAGGCATCTTGAGCAGTTGATCCTGCAACGTCTTGATGCGGCCTTTGAGTTCTTCGATGGTTTTTTCCAGCGCGACAATCTCGGCGTTCTTGGCGCCGCTCATCAGAGGATTCTGTTCCTCACAGGTCTGAAGTTTCTTCTGCAATTGCCCCAGCATGACATTAGCCTGGCTCAATTCCCCTTCCAGGTCAATAATCCGCTGCTGCTGAATTCGATTCTGCGCTTGCAGGTCCCGGTACTGGGTTTCCGAGATACATCCTACTGCTGATAACAAAGCCATCCCTGCGAGCACTGCAAGTGTAATCCGTACGATCCTCATTGGCATTCCCTTTCCAGACAATCCTTTTTCCTCGGTCCGACCAGCGGCGTGCAACCTCAATTCATAAAAGAGCCTATCGGCAATATGCCACAGAATGCATGAAAGTCAAGCGTTTGTCCAGAGGATTCTTGTTCAGGCAGCCCGTTTCTTGCCCAGCATCGCTCCAATCAGTAGGATCAGAATCATCAGAATCGCCAAACCGCCGGCTACAACCCAAACCAACGGAATCCCAGCGAAAGCGGTCCCTTCCAGGGACGTAAGAAGCGACGGGCGAATGCCGCGAAACGCAGCAATCGTCACAATCGCCGTGATCAGTATCGCTGCCATGCCTATAAACAAGGTAATCCCACAGGCATTGTCCGCTCCTGTGGGCTCCGGCTCATACACCATAGCCACCGCTCGGCCCGGCGCAGCAACAACAGGGGCAGCCGGAGCCGCTGCCGCGATCGGTGCCGGGACAGGTGCTGCAGGGGCCTCGAACACTTCCTCCCCTTCATCCATTAAAGCCAGATCGTCCGCGGGCGAGCCCTCGGACTGTTCATCCGGACCGGTCGGGAGGATATCATCCAACACCGCGCCCAGTGAAGTATCATCGGCCTGGAGAGACAAATCCAACAGCCCCGAACCGCTGCCGACACTCTCCAGATTCATATCGTCGTCCAAGTCACCAAGGATATCCTCGGTTTCCCCTTCGGCGACCGTCTCGCCCTTGGTGTCGCTGGCCAGCTTATATCCGTCATCGGTTTCAGCAAGGACACTGATCCCCGCCGATTCCACATTCGTATCGGCCTTGGTCAAATCGCCCAGACCCGTCAGATCCAGACCTTCCAGATCGTCCGCCGGACCGGTATCCTCTTCCGGAGAAAGCTGGATATCTCCTGTTTCATCCAGCGACAAATCCAGCTCCGATCCGGCCGAAGAGGCGGCATCGGCCTTGGCAATTTCATCGGCTGCCGTCAGATCCAGCGGCGCACGCTCCTCGGCCAGCTTGTCTACCTCTTCGACCTTAAACAAGAGCTTGGAGCCATCTCGAAATTCGCGAAGCTTGCCTTCCCGGACCATTTCCTTAATCTGGACATCCGTTTTACCAAGTTTTTCAACAACTTCCTGGAGATTGTAAAACATTCCCGCCATGATTCGTTTCCTGTGTATTTACGAATGGACATACCCTCATTAATCAGGGCTTTTTATTTATTTATTATACCAGCCCAGCCTATTTCTGCAAGAGTGTTTCTTAAAATCCCTATTTACAAGCTAAAACCAGATAGTCTGTCCCAACCAATTCTCGGCAAAGATCGCAAAATCAGCCAGATCAACCTGTCCATCCGCGTTCAGATCGCCTGGACAGGCGCTACATTCTTCCATGAGCCAATCATTCAATTCTGTAATAAGATCAACCACATCGGCTATACCATCGTTATTCAGATCGGAAGCAAGTGACCACCCTATGGGGCTGCGACTGGCCTGCCCTGTTCCGCCGTAAACGCCAAGATTACGTCGATTTCCATGTGGCTCGCTTTCCAAGGACACACCCAAACCCGGATTGCCCGTATCGATGCAGAGGCTGGTCTGGATATCGGCCATCCAAAGTACCGCATTTGTATCCCATCGACCGGCTGTCGAACATAAATGATAATCCCCGGGAGTGAATGTATCATCCTCCGGTACCTCTGACGTACCGTTATCATCCCATATTCCAGAAGCAGCGAATAATGGATCGTTGCGGATATTACCGGATTCACCTTCAAATCCATCCTGATCAATGGAACAATAACGGATGGTAACATCCGCATCGCCTATGTTAATCTGAGGATTTTCGGGTCCTGTATTTCCCCAGAGAATACAACTATCCAATAGTAATTCAGCTTCCTGAACCGCAACAGCCCCGCCACCATAGTCTCCACCGATTATTACATTATCCGTAAATGTGCAATTATAGGCCTGGGTAAATCCATGGTAGGCAGAAAGAGCCGATGCTGCAAATCCCGCTGTATTGCCTGCAAAGAGACAATTTTGAATAATTGGAGAACCGCCATCATTCGTGTCGATCCCACCTCCTACTTCATTGGCAGTATTTTCCAGAAAAGAACAATTTATAATCAGAGGAATGGAACCATCCTCTACTAACATACCGGCACCGTTATCCGCACGATTTCGCAGAAAGATACAATTCGATACCACCGGAGAACATCCATTGAAAAAGTCGATACCACCCCCTCCACCGGCGTCAGAATTGGTGATGGTAAAACCGTCAATTACGGCATCGGCCATGATATCAAAGCAGCCGCCATCATGATCCCCATCAATAATAGTCAGATTCTCAACAGGATCCCGCTGAGACTTATCCGTCTCATCAGTACCTGAAAAACCACCAAGTAACTGGACATCACAACCTACCCATAATGTATTCTCTCCCAGATGGTAGGTTCCAGCCCTAACCCATATTTCATGATGATCATTTGCTTCTTCAAGGGCTTCGCCAAGGGTCTGAAACGCCTGTGCCCAACTCTGTCCACCACCGCTTTCATTTACATTAGCGTCCACATACCACGGCCCGGGATAACGCCAGATCCATTCCAGAGCACCCATGTCAAATCCGTCGCCATAAGGACGGGCTATCCCATCCAGATCATGGTCCGGTGCTCCAACAGCAGTACCACTGTCGATACATGGAGAATCCTCATCCAGCCAATAATTACGATCCCGCCAATCTTCCGCTTCCGAGTTCATAAATAATGGATCTTGATGAATCACGCCGGTCCCAGTAATTTGGGTGTCTTCGATATCCGAATATGTTACAATTGGTGGATTATAACTGTACAATTGATTCAATCCAATTTCACCACTGGTATCACGATTTCCCCAAAGGATACTATTGTTGACTGTCGCCGTCCCGTGACAATAAATGCCTGCACCGTACGGATATTCCCGACGAATCCTGTTATTTGCCACAGTACAGTTGATCATTGTCAGATTTCCATAACAATATACCCCCGCTCCTCGAGGATCGGAAGGACCGGATACGGCCGTTTCATTGTCACAGACGAGGCAATTGATCAGAGAAATCGGACTATTACTTCCAATTCCGCCTCCCAGGCTTTGCCCTTGATTGCCATGAATATAGCAATCTTTCACGGTTAGAAATCCCGATCCATTCGAGATCCCCACACCATCTCCCTGCAAGCTAATATTACCCATAATCGAACACCGGATAATTCGATTGTCTGCTCCGTTGACTTGAATCCCCCCACCACTCCAGTTAACCTGGTTTTCTTCAATCCAACAATCCTGAATCGTATTAGAATTTCCTTGAACAGAAATCCCTCCGCCATTTTGTGCTGTACAGAATCCAATCCAGAAATTAGTGATCGTTACATGATCGGCTTCGATCCGAAGCCCTCCGCCGGAATAGGGATAGACGGCATTGTTATTTCCCCCTTCAATATCAAATCCATCCATGGAAACATGGTCAGCCGTGATTTTGAGCGGTAGGTGGTCATCATGCCCATTAAAGAGAGGAATATAGTCGTCAAAGCTGCGATTACCCTCATCATCCCAGGCCCCAATCAAAGTTACTGATTTATTGATCTCAACCGTATCATGATATTCCCCTCCGCGGACTCGAATTTCGGCTCCATCCAACACGCTTGCATCAGCCAATGCCTGAATAATATCTGAAAAGGCATTTTCCCAGCTTGTTCCATCTCCACCCTCTACTTCAGGATCGACATACCATATATTCGATACCGCCTGACCGGTAAGAGAAATGCTGAGTTCCGGATTATATGCATCATTCGTCCTGATAATTAGTTCAGCTTGCCAATCACCAACGGATTGCGGCTGGAATGTTACAGACAAAGTGGTCGATCCGCCTGGCGGGATAGACGAGAGACTGTCGGGCGAGATTGTATAGTTACTCGTATCACTCAGTTCAATACTATCTACCGTTAATACCAGATTTCCAACGTTTTCAACCTCTAAATCCAGACTGGCTGACTGCCCTGTCGTCAGTGTATCAAAATCAAGAGTGGTCGATGGCACAGAGAGAACCGGTTCATCCGGACCCCAGGCCATGTACATATCCAATGGTTGAGAAAGTCGGGAAAAGACCGCATCCCGAGCAGGCTGTCGAGCACCCGCCCAGTCATAGGCATACGCCATCCATCTGGAAGCTGAGTATCCCAGCAGCCAGATCGTATTACTGTCGGCACATAACGCCCGAGGGCTGAGTGGAGCATCCGTTACAGTCAGAGGACCATAGGGTTCCCAATCCGAACCGGTATTGATAAAATAAATTTGATCTGCCTGAACACCCTCTTTAATCACAAGAGTCGCACCGACCATCTGCAGGCTGTTTGGATACCATCCCTGGCTGAGGGTTGGAATGCTACTGACAAAAGCTCCATTAGACGCATTATATACATCAATCCGGGCAAATGGAGTACCCCAGGCCAGTGCCTGAGATACCCATAATCCATTGTTGCCAATGGCCATACCTGAATAACTACCGGAGGAATAAGGAATCGAAAGGCCTCCAGATCCTCCCGGTCGGATGGAAAAACTTTGTATTCCAAGATCCCGCCCTCCAAGCCAGGCTGTTGATCCATCCGTAGCCATTGAACTGTAACGATACCATTGCTTCGGATCAACACGGAAGAGTTCATACTGAAAAACGCCGTTCAAGTCATAGCATTTAACAATATTGATATAGTATTCTGGCCCGGAGTTACTGATACTATCGAGCACATAAAATAATTGACGCCCATAAACCGACGGTAAAAAAGTCGATACACCCAGAAAAAAAAGGATTCCTGAAAGAAAGCTTTTTTTAAAAAAACTATCTTTTCTAACAATAGGCATACTCATTTTCATTTTGTCTCCTCCATATCATTTCAATTGCAGATATTTCTTGGTATTTCTACCATAAGCATACATTTATATGGATAGATACCATCAGGGCAATCGAATATAGGAATATCCGGAATCCCATATTCCCCCTTATAAACAGAAAAGTATCCTCCATTCATGCAGGGAGTAAGTTTCTCAGCTCGGTATGCATAAGCAAGACTAAATAGTCCAACAAAAAACAACAGGTATCGAAGGGTCTTTTTATATTGTTCATCACCCATCCACTTCTCCCCTAAAACATCTGTTGGAAGAACACGTCTATTTCGATTTTAATCGAAACTAACGGAAAGCTGATAGTCAATCATGGGAGAAACTGATCTTATCCCTGGTAGGAAACAAGGCAATCTAGGCATTCTCGCACCTGGGATGCTTCCAACAAATCAAAATAATACCAGAAATTAGCTTAAAAATCAATTGTTTAAGTCCGATAAATCAATCTTGAAACGATTACTTCCCTTGTATCCCTAGTTTTCCGCTTTTGGCTGGACTGGCCCCCATCTCCGGACGATAATACCTGAGATCTTGCCTCACAAACACAAGAATGTAAACAAGCATAAGGAAGCAGGGAATGTGTGGGATCGTAGCTTATCTGGGTCAGAAACCGGCCCGTCCAATCTTGATTGAAGGTTTGAAACGACTTGAATATCGAGGATATGACTCGGCCGGGATCGCCCTGTTAGCCGGAAACGTCATATCCATCAAGAAAACCGCGGGGCGAATCAGCGCCCTGGAAGACATTCTTCCCCGACAAGAAACCGGAGAAGTGCTCGGTATCGGTCATACCCGCTGGGCAACGCATGGGCAACCCAATACGATCAACGCCCACCCCCATATCGATTATTCCGGTAAGATCGTCGTCGTGCATAATGGCATCATTGAGAACTATGCCACTCTTAAAACCTGGCTTAAAAAGGAAGGCTGCACCTTCTCCAGCGACACCGACAGTGAAGTCATAGCCGCTCTGATTGGCTATTTCTATGAACATGGAAGCACACCCGATGGAGATGGGCCGGCTGATGGAGCGAATCGCTTTGAATGGGCTGTCCAACAAACCCTACGCGAAGTTGTCGGAACCTATGGCCTGGCGATTCTCTGCACAGACTATCCGGATATGCTGATCGGCGCCAAGAAAGGCAGTCCTCTGATCCTGGGAGTGGGAAAAAGCGAATTCATTATCGCTTCCGATGCAGCCGCCATCGTGGAACATACAACGCAGGCTATTTATCTGTCGGATGGGGAAATCGTCACGATTACCCCGAAAGGTTTTCGCACGAAGACACTGGCCAATGCCCCCGTGACCAAGGAACTCAAGGAAATCGAATTTTCCCTGGAACAGATCGAACTGGCCGGCTGCGAACACTATATGCAAAAGGAGATCAACGAACAGCCCGAATCCGTTCGCACCTGTCTGCAGGGACGCGTTGACCTGCAAAATGCGCGTGTCGTTCTTGGTGGCCTCCAGCCCTTATTACGCGAATTGACGCGCACGAAACGAATCATTCTCTCGGCCTGTGGGACCGCCTGGCACGCCGGCTTGGTTGGCGAATTTCTGTTTGAACAGCTCGCCCGTATTCCCGCGGAGGTTGAATATGCCAGCGAATTTCGCTATCGTAACCCTATCATTGAAGACGGGACGATTGTGATCGCCATCAGCCAGTCCGGCGAAACAGCCGACACGCTGGCCGCCATCGAACAGGCCAAGGAACGCGGTGCACGTGTTCTGGGTATCGTCAATGTAGTTGGTTCGACAATCGCTCGCACGACAGATGTCGGTGTATATCTCCGCGTTGGTCCCGAAATCGGTGTCGCCAGTACCAAGGCCTTTACCGCCCAGGTTGCTGTCCTGGCTATGATGGCTATTGAACTGGGTAGACGGCGGCATATTGCTTCCGATTACGCAGGCCATTTGCTGGAAGAATTGATGCTTATCCCTGATAAGATCGAAACGATATTGTCCCTAAGCGACCACATCCGACAGATTGCTCAGGCCAATATTGATAAGGAAAACTGGCTTTTCCTTGGTCGTGGATTTAACTATCCGGTTGCACTTGAAGGCGCGCTCAAGCTCAAGGAAATCAGCTACATTCATGCCGAAGGTCTGCCTGCCGCCGAAATGAAGCACGGGCCCATTGCACTGATTACCAACCAGATGCCGGCTGTTTTTATCGCAACCCAGTGTTCCCAATATGACAAGATCATCGGCAATATCGAAGAAGTCCGCTCCCGTGGCGGCCAGACGATCGTGGTGGCCACTGAAGGCGATGACCATATTGCCCACTATGCCGATCACCTGATTACCGTACCCGAGGCGCCGGAGCCGCTTCAACCCATGCTGACTGTCATTCCCCTGCAATTACTGGCCTATCACGCGGCCGTCTTGCGGGGCCATGACGTCGACAAACCGCGAAACCTAGCAAAAAGCGTTACCGTCGAATAAAAGGAGCAGATTTTTATTTATGGCCAGAGCCAGACTTCGGCGAGAATGGCCAGATCATTAATGTTTACGTAGCAATCGCCGTCCAGATCGGCGGACAGGTCTTCACAATCCCATGTCGATATAAGCAGATAGTGAGCAAACTGATCGGCATCGTGATATTTACCTTGCATGTCATTAGCGGATAGCATTCCGTAACCGCCGGAACTAGTCCGTGTCAAGGCGACAATGTCAAATCCGATGACCTTTCCAACGTCTAAATCCGTCACCACAGACGGCTGACCCACAAGGCCCCCATAGTAGTCAAATGGAGTTACGGCCGCCTCATAGACAATCACATTGCCATAAACGGCAACAGCGAACTCCAGACCGGCATCCGGGGCAATCTCCTGATCATTCGGCCAGCGGGCCCACGAACCACCAGTCGTGTCCGGAGCGAGGTAGTACTGCTGGGCCTGATCATAGATCCCATACCAGCCGGTCCCGCCTGCGGCATCGCCCTGACAATAGACTTCGATTCGGTCGGAGCCATCCCATGTTCCATACTGATCCGCAAAAACATGATCTGTGTCGGTAACGATCACGGCGGCGTAGATAGTGTTGGTCCGGTTATCCCAGGCCAGGGCGAATCGCGCCTCTGGGATGTCGTCCGGCCCGCCATCATAGACTCGGTCCAGATCGATCCAGATCGTATCGTCAGGCCAATCGGCGATAGAGGCATCGATGGTCCGCTGCCCTGCAACAATCTTCGGAAGATCCGATGCGCCGGGCTGCCCGATAGAACCCATAAGATCCCATTGACCGGCGAGGATGGCAAAATCCAGCAGGTTCACGACACCGTCGCCGGAAAGGTCGGCCGCGGATAATGATTCATTACCTGGATAATGGTATCCCATATCGACGATGCCCCTGTCCCATATATCATCCGTTCGGGTGGATCTCGTATCCATCCCCAGATTGACAGCCATGTCGTTACCGGTATCCACGCAGGGGCTGGTCTGGCCCTGTCCCGAGGCCACTTGACTGAGGTAGTAATCACCAAGGGGGCCTGTGACGAATAAAGGATTTACGAAAATGTTTCCGGTTCCCGGCCAATCCTTCTCGATACAGGAAAAGACCACTTGAATGGATGAATTTTCCTTAGCCTCCAATGGTATTTCCAGGTTGTCCCATATAATGCTATTGGTTATCATTGCACTTGCATAATGCCTGCAGCGCACGCCACTATTCTGGGAATCCCCTCTATTGCCTGCTATTGTACATCCCATAAAGTTGGAAGAGGTATCATCTTCACAATGAATAGCAGCGTTATACCCACCCGAGTTATCAATTATCAAACAGTTCATTATTGTCGACGCTGAGTCATCATTACAATAGATTGCATTGCCATAGTAGCCGGCAGAGTTTCCAGAAATCGTGCATCCTGTCATGGTTATCCTGGCGTTATGGGTTAGGTATACACCACCCCCAGCAAATCGAGTAAAGTTATTTGAAATCGTGCAATTAGTAATAGTGTTGTCTCCTGAGGTAAAGGACATCCCCCCTCCAGAATTGTTTTCATTTGAATTATTTGTGATCGTACAATCCGTAATAGTCCACTTTGTACCACCACCAGAGATACCGGCCCCTGAATTCTTGGCAATCATACAATCTGTTATAATTATACTCTCTCCATAGTATAAGATGCCACCTGCCGCATTCTCGGTAACTACACAGTTCGAAATCGATGGATTATCACCTCGGTTAATACGGATTCCATGAGCAGTCCCATTTCTAATTGTAATACCAGAGAGGGAAGCGCCTGTCCGTAAACCAGAAACAGTGCCTTCTATGATTGTTTCGGATGGTCCCGCCCCTTGAATGCTTACATTACAGGCCAGATTAAATCCCTCTATTTGATAGACACCCTTTTCCAGCACTATGGTACGTACACTTGACTTAGCAGAATCACAAATACCTGCATCAGCGCCCATGTTGGTTCCGTCCTGTCCGGTACCCAAGCAGGGAGATTGACAGGAAAGTGCAAAATTGAAGCCGTCAGAACCACCCAATACAGCCTCGAATTGGCTCTGATTTTGGACTCGTACTTCGGATGTCTCCCAACCACAGAATAGCGGATCTTGGTATATATTTCCTGTTCCAGGCCAGACTTGTTCGTCTTCGATACACGAATAATCCACGCATATTGAAGAACCGTCATCCACATTCAATGCTCCACCTGCATTGTTCCAGATGATGCAATTCGTTACAGTCGTATGTGACCTGCCACAACACCATATTGCATTGTAAATGGCAGAGTTGCCTGCGAAAGTACATCCTGAGAGGATTATCTCTGAAGAATATTGACAATAAAGGCCACTTCCATATGAGTCTACTATGTTATTGGAAACCATACAGTCTATAATCGTTACCAACGACTCCTCACAAAATATGCCGCCACCACTTCTAGCTGTGTTGTTAGAAACCAGACAGTCTTTAATCGTTACTGACGACTCACCGCACCATATACCGCCACCGTTACTCCATGTCGTATTCCCAGTAATAGTACAATTCATAATCGTGGAATTTGCATAACTGCAGTAGATCCCACCACCATTACCCCCTTCTCGCCATGTCGAATTTCCCGTAATTGTGCAGTTTCTAATGGTGGGACTTGCCTCAACACAGTAGATCCCACCGCCAGCATTCATATCATCAATGAAGTCCCCCCAGTCCACTTGCCATGATTCTCCTCGGCCCCCGGTAATAGTGAAACCATCCAAAATGGATGAAGCCGTTTCTCCCTTTGTAAAGTAAAGGACAGAGGCATGGTTAGGATTAATCGGAGTCCCCATCCTGATAGTGGTGACAGAAGCTCCCAACTCGCTCTCCGCCTTGACCGTGATCGCCTTACCATTAAAAGTAAGTGGAGCAGAAATAACATACTCCCCTGGGGATACGAGAACAGTATCCCCATTATGCGCTGCATTGATGGCCGCCTGAATAGTGGAATAGTGTTGAGGTACCAAGATCGGTTGAGGGGGTATAGTGAAAGTGATGGGAATAATATCGGTATCTTCCTCCAGGGAATTCGTAATTGTCAGGGTGCATGCATACGTATTGGGAGAAAGACCTTGGGGAGATGCGGTAAGAGTGATAGTTTCCAGTTGTTGCGGGCCAAGTGTTCCGAAATTCTTGTCAACCTCCAGCCAACTACAATCACCCTCAACAGCCAATGCCCATTCAGCCGTCTTATGCTTCTCATTATGCAGAATAAGTGTATGTTCGATTGGCTCCTGACTTTGTGCGGGTAATACGAAGGGAATCTGTTTGGGAATAACACGAAAAACACTCTTTAATGCGAAACCGAAATCGCTTGTGTTGTGGTGCCCGGCGGCGATGGCAATATAATCACCGTCAGTCGGCAAAGTCGTATTTCTTTGTCTTCCCCAATCGACGATACTGCCGTCAGCTTTCAAGGCCAGACTATAATACATACCTGCCGAGATGGCAACGTAATCATTCCCCGGTGGAGGGGTAGCCTGGCCCCATTCATTATTACCCCACCCGACAATACTGCCATCGGCTTTCAAGGCCAGACTGTAATACCAACCTGCCGAGATGGCAACGTAATCATTCCCCGGTGGAGGGGTAGCCTGGCCATATTCATTATCACCCCACCCGACAATGCTACCGTCAGCTTTCAAGGCTAGATTATACCGACTCCCTGCCGAGATGGCGATATAATCATTTCCTGCAGGTAGAATCTGATCCGCAATGGAATACCCCCAGCCAATAATACTACTATCGGCTGTGAGAGCCAGACCGTAATGCCTTCCTGCCGCGATGGCAATGTGGTCACAACAGGTGGGTTGTAGGGAAATACCTGAACCGCCATCTCCCCAAGCAATAATTGTCCCGTTAGCCTTGAGGGCAATACTAACATAATCACCTGCAGCAACAGCGATATAATCATGGCCCGGTGGTGGTGTGGCCTTACCATAAATATTATTTCTACCCCATCCGACGATGCTGCCGTCGGTTTTCAGGGCCAAGACATGATCGGCACCTGCGCTAATAGCGATATAATCGTCCCCAGATGGAGGCGTAGTTAGACCGTCTTGGGTACTACTCCCCCATCCCACAATCTCGGCAGCGCGGGCTGGTTTTGGAAGCATCAGTAGCCAGAGCAAGAGTGCCAACCACGTGATTCCCTGAAAGCGTAACGCCCCAACCATTTTAATCCCTCCTGAAGTTATCTATTACCCTCGGAACTGATTATATCATATCCACATCTCTCGTCTCAAGACAATTATCCTTGATTCCTTCCGGTTGATTCTTGTTGGCTCTATACAGTCTTGTGTTCTTTTTCGAGCCTGATAGTTCGAATACGAGCCTGTTTCTACGCACAGAGGCATTTTGCTTGACTTTTACCCTTCTTTTCTGGTATGCTATGGTTGCTGTTCATACAGCACATTGGTCAACACGATGGGAAGCATCACAGAGTTGCGTGCAGGTCGATAGACCTGGTTTTTATCCGTCCAGGCGGCGCGTCGGTTGGGGCGCGTCGACACGGACAACAGGGTTGGCAACTCGATATTTCGTGCGCTGCGCGTCCGAACGGATGGCCGCTCGTAGGATCGTTTTCGGAATCTTACCGTGGCCAAGCCAAAAGCACGTGGCAATTCGATGGCTTGCCCTCGAGGAGAGGACAAGAGGACGCCGAAGAGGCGAAGTGAGCCTGGGAGAGAGAGGAGAACGAAAGAACGTTTGACAGGCCGGCGCTTGTGGTCTGCCCGCATTGCCATGCTTTTCATGGCGCCTCTTCTCGTCCTGGTTCTCCTGGAATTAGCCCTCCACTTGTGCGGTGTGGGTCGCCCGGCTGCTTTTTTTATTCCTTCCCATACTCCCGGTGTCCTGACAACCAACGAATGGTACGTCTGGTTCTATCACCATCCGCCGCCCGGCTCTCCGCATCCGTGCCTGATCCGGGCCGAAAAGCCTAAAGATACCATCCGGATTTTTGTTCTGGGCGAATCGGCCGCCATGGGCACGCCCGATCCGTCTTTCGGCTTTGCCCGCATCCTCGAGTTCATGCTACAAACGTATTACCCACAACAGCATATTGAGGTTATTAATGCCGCTGTCCGCGGTATTAATTCTCACATGGTTCGTGCGATTGCCGAAGAATGCGCGACACTCAAACCGGATGTGTTCCTTGTTTACATGGGCAATAACGAATTGTGTGGGCTTTACGGGCCACACAGCTTGCTCGGAAAATACCCTTCCCTGATTCCGGCAGTCCATACCCTGAAAAAGACACACCTGGCCCAGTGGCTCACACTGCAAATCAAGGGCCATCCATCAGAACTTTCTCAGGAACAAAAGACGCAGACGGAAGAATTCTTTCGTACTCAGTACATCGCCTTGGCGGATCCGGCCAGAGAACCGGTTTATACCAATTTCCAAAACAATCTGAATGCAATTTGCCGGAGTGGCCTTGATGCAGGGGCATCTGTTCTGGTTTCGACGATCCCTGTCAATCTTCGTGATTTTCCTCCCCTGGGTTCACTGCATCGAAACAATCTCTCGCCGGACCAATTGAACAAATGGAGACAATTCTACACCGCCGCTATTCAATACGAATCCAAAAAACAATATAAGAAAGCTATCGAACAATATCAAGAAGCCGGCGGTATTGACGACCGGTATGCCGAAATCCATTTCCGACTGGCTCGTTGCTATTTTGCCCTTAATGATAAAGAGTCGGCCAGAACGCATTTTATTCTGGCTCGCGACCTTGACGCCCTTCCGTTCCGAACCGATTCCGGCATGAATGCAATTATTCGAAACATCGTCGGACAATACAAAGAGCTTCCAGTTCGCCTTGTCGATACTGAAACGATTCTTTCTGAAATCTGCACCAACACAACGTTTGGTTCGGAATGGTTTTACGACCATGTGCACCCCAATTTTAAGGGTGATTATAAAATCGCCAAATACCTCCTGCAATCCGCTCGAGTCGCCTTGTCCCAGGATCGCAACCTTGCTCCAAGGAGATCCGCATCAATTCCTTCCATGCAGCAATGCGCAGAACGTCTTGGATATACCGAATGGAACCGGATTAACGCGATGGCCGCCATGGCTCGCATGACCACTCATCCCCCCTTCACCGAACAACTCGACCATGAGATACGACAGACGCAAACGGAACGGCAAATTGCTACACTCCAAAACCGTCTTAATCCGCAACAGATGTCTAATTGCATTCGTGATTACCGGACTGCCATAGCAACATATCCCGAGGACTGGCATCTAAGATACAACTATGCCACCCTGCTCTATCAGTTCCAGCAATATCCACAGGCCATCGAGCAGATCCGACCGGTGGTCGAGAAGTTTCCCGAAGTACACAATTTCCGTATGTGTCTCGGCCACGCTCTTGCCCGTATCGGAAATATCAAACAAGCAGCCCAACAATACGCCCGGGTTCTGGAATTCGATCCCCAATATTTGCCTGCACAACAGGCCCTTGAGTGGGCTGCTAAGCAAAGTACAGGACGGTCGGTTGCCACTTTCTCAGACTAGTCCCCCGCCCTTCCTGTTCCATAGTATGTTTTGTACGATTCCCGTAACAAATCGTTTATCCGTCTCATTTTTTATACAATTTTTTTGGAAATAACGTCCTATAATTTATATCTCCATCACACCGATATAAGCCTCTTGTCACAATATGAACACTCACATACATCTCCCCCCTATTTCTTTCTTGCATTGTTTATTATAGGGCCTTGTAATAAAGGTTTCGGAGGGGAGATACTGAAACGCGTCATGGAAGGCACACAGGCACACGGAGGTTGAAGGATCTGTCTCTCAAATTGAGGAGTCGAGGTATGCTTAGCGTCCGATGTGGCTGTTGTGGGTTCAGGATGGATCAACCGGATGATCTGGCCGGACAGACGATTCAATGCAAACAGTGTTATTCCGTCATCACGATTCCCTTCCAATCCTCTCAGTCGGTTTTTTTGCCTGATGAGCCACCTGGCAAACCCGACTATTCGCGCTGGGGCATCCTGCTGGAAGCCCTTCTTCAATATGAAAAGACAGCTCCGTCTGTCCATTTACCGGAATAATCTTCCTTTCGAAATCAGCCTTCCCGGTTAACACGGGGGCAAAATCGGCCGAAGATCAAAATATGCACAGGGACGAAACCAGATACGTGGGGAGAACCAACCAATGAATCTTTCCGATTGTATTTGTTTTAAACCAACACACATGGAAGAACAACTGGGACTCGACGAGGCCATTGACTTTTACCAAAACCAGATCGACGATGGTTCCATCGATCGGGAGCACTTTGAGCGTCTTGCCGCCTTATTGCGGCACAAGCAGCGTGGCAAGGAAGAAATCCGCACACTGCAAAAGGCTGTAGCTGTCTATGAAAACCTTGTGTTTACAGAGCACTTGCACAGCGTGTTACCCATTCTCAACAGCTTTACCATGCAGCTAAATCTGGCCCGATCACAAACGAATACTGATCCGGATGGTCCCAGCCCCTCCGCTACCCGGTTACGAAAGAAAGCTCTTAAGCCGGCCCGTATTTCGACCTAAACATAATCGCTGTCATATGATTACTACAGCGTAACTCTGAGACGAATTTGCATACTCTTCTTATAAGGTTTCCTCGTCCTGTACGTCCGGCAGATCTTCGCCCTCATCGATCTCCCACGGCTCGTCCTTGGCAGACGGAATTTCCTGCTGCGGTGTGATCTCGACCTGTCGAGGTTTTGGTGAAGCCTCGACCGTCGGCTGGGGTCGCACCGGCATTCGTGGAGCGTAATCCGGGGCCGGCCGTTCTTCTCGCGGTCGCGTCAAAAATAATACCAACATCCCCACCACAAATATTGTCGGCACCAGTCCGTATTGCACAAACCGGTTCTCCTCAACGCCGAAATACTCCGTAATCGTAATCTTGCCAAGATCGTATTGTGCCAGTGAATTAATCGGCTCGACAATCATCGGATAGATCCAGATAAAACCGGCGGCCCCGGCAAACATGCCCAGCACAGTAATCAGGGCGTCGAAACGGCCGGCTGCCGCACAGGCCAGACCCGTACCCGGACAATATCCGGTCATACCGAAACCTACTCCCAGCAGCGCCCCGCCGATCACAATCGTGGCAATCGTTGCCGGCTTGATGTCCAAATTCGCATGGCCGGTCAGCTTGAGAATCCAGGTTCCCAGCATCCCCACCAGTACGAAGACGAAAATCGTCCGCATCGCATGCAGATCCTTGAGCCGCAGGGTACCAATGATCTTGTCGGGATCGGCAAGGCCACCCAGAAATAATGCCATTCCGAACAGGGCTCCGATGATGAACGGCGTTAAACTGAAATTCCATTCCGGCATGGTAAATTGTATTGCAAGCATTGTTGTCCCTCCTTATCGCTGAATCTCAGGGGTTCTTGGAAACACCAGCCAAGCGGTTAACATACCGGCACCGAAAAGCATGATCGTAAACGGCACCACAGACAGCGACAATTGCGCCCAACCGCTGGCAAACTGCCCGCTGGTGCAGCCGTGGGCGAAGCGAGCTCCCATCAGGATGAGAAAACCTCCGATGAATCCAAACACAAACCGGCCGAGATAATCGGCCCGGCCACGGTTAGCCTGCCACCAGACCGTCGTGGCCCTTGGTCGCCATCGGAGCGTTACAACCGACGCCGCAAACGCCCCGGCGATCAGGCCGACATCCAGCCAGAATCCCCCGCCGAGCTTCTGGTATTTTTCATTCTTAAGCAGACCATGTTCCTTGACATAGTCCGGCATGACCTGCTTTGCAATGACGCCTTCGACAATAACAAATTGTGTCGAAACGCCCAGCGGTTTGTTAATCCCCACCGCCACGACTTGTACCAATCCCAGAAGCAATCCAGCCAACCACCAGGGCAGCAGTGCTTTACGTACCGTCAAATCATCCATCTGTTTCCCTCCCGATCAGGGTGAGCCTCGCCGTGTCCGGTTTCCACTTTCCGGACGAATATGAGAACCACTATACCACCGTCCAACCCCTGACGACAAGGGAATTTCCCGTCTTAGTTGTGGTATGATAATCATGACAAGCCTGGTAATCTTGATATTCTGCGCAAAAATGGAGGTTATCATGAACGACATGAGAACCTGCGATTTTGGCCTGGTTATCGAGAAGACCTATGCGCACCAGGGTCGCATACGATCCTGAGTTGATTGAATAACCTTGCAGGCAATTCCGACATTCTGTTCGACATGGAAGTCAAACATGCCTGTACAGATAAAATCGCATCCATTCTCGAAAGCAAATTGAAATGCAGAGTATGGATGAATCGCCCCGGCGGCAAGTACTTTAAAACCAATCCAAGGTTGTTTTTTCTTTCGCATGTAAGCTGCCGTCGTATCGGCATCGAGACAGAAAATATTGTCGTGAAACTCGTTATGATCCAGATGACTGGGGCCGTCCACACAGAAGGGTTTGCGATGTTCCTTGGGTGTCGCCGACCAGTACCTGTCATGATGCATCGTCTTGAAATAGAAGTCCGGCTCGATTCGCATCTTATCGCATTCCATCGGTACATGCAGCGAATGACTGCCCAACCCTGCAGCGAATCCCTTCTTGCGAATATACTCGATGGTCTCGCCGATCAGTTCTATATACTCGGGCTTGCCCCGCTCGACCAGCCGATCACAATAGCCTCCATGGACATACAGGATATCCGGCCCCTGATCGGCTACCTTGTCGATCTCTGTTTTCAGGTCCGCCAGATCCGGCTCATTCCACTTGCTCCACTCCTGGCGCACACTGACCACCGTTCGCAACATGCCGGCATATTCGATATTGTACCGCTTGACGGTCTCGAGTTGGATCATGTCGATCCCGATGGCGTTGATGCCCATCCGCTCCATGAGAGCCAGCGTCTCGTATTTCTTTTCTCTGGTGAGATAAGCCTGCGCCAGTTCCGAGACATACAACAGATCCCGCTGATGGCACCAGCCGTTCAGCAGATTGCCTCCGGCGATCAGTCGGCTGAATAGAATCCCCCCGATCTCGGCCATCGGCAGTTCCGCCGCAAGAGGTTTTTGGCTTGTTGTCTTTTCCGGATTCGCCTGAGCCGCCAGCAGGATCTTTTCCTCCTGGCTCAGAAATCCTGCAATGGATGCTCCGGCCACCACTGAGCCGCTCAAAAAACCTCGACGATTTATATGCTGTTCCATAACGTCTTTGTTCCTATACACTCAATGTAAAAATCGCTTTCGTACATGTATTACTTTCTAGTGTACTGTCAACAAACCGACAATTCGAGGCCAGATCAATTCCTTTACTCCTTGTATCCGGAAAGATTCTGATTCATAAGGTGATTTAAAACCATTATGCTTCACATAGAATAGCGCCGGTATTATCCAGGATCCGATGTGCCAATCAGCCAAACCGTGAGAAAAAAGTCAAGCATTGATTCCCTGTTATAACTGCTTCAAACCCCGCTCCAGGTCGGCGATGATATCCTCCACATCCTCCAGTCCGACGGCCAGGCGGAACAATGTATCGGTGATTCCTAAATCATAGCGTTCCTTACGCGAGTAGTTATAATAGCTGACCAGCGCCGGGTGCGTAATCAATGTCTCAACACCTCCCAGGCTCGGCCCGATGTAGCACAGCTTAAGCGCATCGAGAAACCGCTTGGCCCCCGTGAGTGTACCCTTGGTTGTAAAGGTCACCACGCCCCCGCCGCCGGCCATCTGCTCGGTCGCAACCTTGTAATGCGGATGGCTCTCCAGGAATGGATAATACACCTGCTTGATCTTCGGATGTCCCTCCAGGTGCCGTGCTACCGCCAGGGCCGTCTCGTTCTGTTGAGCCACCCGGATAGCGAAAGTCTTCAAGCCCCGCAACAGTAGATAGCAGCAGTGTGGATCGATCGTGCCGCCCATGGATTTGTGCAGGTTGCGGATCTTGTCGACCAGGTCAAATCGCCCCAGTACCGCACCGGCAAGAATGTCATTATGTCCAGCCAGATATTTTGTGCAGCTTTGTAAAACAAGGTCCATCCCGAACTCCAGCGGCCGCTGGTTGTACGGCGTCGCAAAGGTGCTGTCGATCAACGTCAGTACTCCGTGCCGCTCGGCGATCTTGCTGATTTTGAACAGGTCGAAGATATTTAGGTAAGGATTGGTCGGCGATTCGGAAAAGATAAACCGCGTGTTGGGTCGGATCGCCTTTTCCAAGGCATCATAGTCACCGAAACCGACAATCGTGCATGCGATCGAAAACTGTTTCAGGTACGATCGGCAGAACTCCAGGGTCTTTTTATAGCTGTCGTCGGTAATCACAATATGGTCGCCGCTCTGCACCAGGGACAAGATCGTTGTCGTAATAGCACTCATTCCGGATGAGAAGACCACGCAATCTTCGGCCCCTTCCAAGTCGGCCAGACGCTGCTCGGCGATAGTAGCGGTCGGGTTGCCATAGCGGCCGTATTCATAATGTCCCTTGCCCGATCGGGTATAGTCCTCGATTTCCTTGCTGTTCTTGAAGGTAAACGTCGAGGTCTGGATAATCGGCGTGGTCAGCGAATCGGCAAACTTGCGGCGGTCTTCTCCGGCATGGATGGCCCGGGTCGCCATGGAGGCCTTTGGTTTGTCGGTTTTACGCCGTTTCGGGGACGTTTTTGCCATATTCTATTCCTTTCTTTGGTCGGACCCGCGTTTCACATCTGTCATATTTCTTGATCATTTGTCGTTTGTGTATCAAAATCCCACTTGAACAGCAAGACTTTTCTCATCTCACAACTCTCCGATCCTGCCCTGGAATAATGGGGAAAATTCTTGACGATTCTATGCCGGGAGAGGTATTATGTTTGATAATGGAGCCATGAAAGCTTTTATATAAAGCAAAAAGGCTTTTTGGAGGTAAGGGTGTGATAAATGTAAATCCTCAATTGAGATGGGATGTCGTGCTGATTCGGATCAGTTGCATTCTAAGGGGATATGCTTCCAGAAGTTCTCATTCCATTTTATTTCCGCTCAAACCGAATTTGAATAACCATACATCACTTCAAATATGTAAGGAGAGGAAAAAATGTGTAAATCTGTTTCTTTCATTCTGTTGGCACTTGGTATTTTCTCCGGGGCCACACTGGCTGGAACTGTCCTGACAGACGCCCAATGGCTGTCGGCAACCCGGCACGATCAGGTGACATCGATTACCGACCTGGCAGGCGATCCCGGCCTGAGTATTGAGGTGACCAAAACAGACAGTACCGGTATCTCAATTCTTCAACTGGACTTTGGTGGTGCCGACCTTTCGGCTAATGGTGATACGTTTGAGGTAGAGCTTGAGAATCCGACCGACACCGGCTTTAACATCAACGCATTCGGACAAAGCGGGGGCTGGGCATGGACCCAGGACTGGGCATGGCTGGGGGCGGGACAAACCCGCATCTACACCGTTACACTGTCGGATCCGACCTCTGTTGATCGTCTGGGATTTCAGCTTCATGCCGATGCGGGGAACTATACCATCAATATCAGAGGAGGCGTTGTCGACTTTTCCCCTTCCGATCCCAATCCTGCCGACGGAGCCAGGTTAGGCGTCCTGATCGGAGGCAATCGACTGAAATGGGTGAATCACAGCACAGCTTACCCCGAAACCGGAGAAGATGTTCTCTGCGACGTCTATATCGGAACCGATCCGAATGCCCTACTGACCGATCCGGTTGCGATGTTCGAAGACGTCGCCAACATGGTAACCGTTGAACTAACAGATGGGCAGCGATATTACTGGACAGTGAATGCCTATGAACCCGATGGATCGGGAGGATTTATCCTCCATGAAGGTCCGATCTGGCAGTTCGATGCAGTGAAGCGTTTCCCGAGTACACGTTACCAGGCAGAAGATGGGACGATCGTCGCCGGTGACACTTCTCCGGAACGGCGCAACGACGCTGCCGCCAGTGGTGGAAAAATCATCTGGACTAACTGGAGTGGAACGGATCGGGGCTATTTTTTCTGGAAGGTAATGGCCCCCGACGCCGGTGACTATGAAATGACGGTTCACTATGCGATCAGCGGAACCAGTGAAAGAGGGGATAAAATCCAGATTAACGATGTGTCCGCCAGTGATACCATGTTCCCCGGAACTGACGGTGTTTATGGTGATTTAGTGGTACCCATCACCCTTGAAAAGGGTATCAACACAATTTCCATCGTAACAAGTTGGGGGGGCATTTCCTACGACTATTTCGAAATCGACATGGACGATCTGACAGCCACTCATCCCCATCCGGCAATTGATGAGGTCGTACTGGTTGGCGACAACTCCTTAAGCTGGACAAAACACAGCCTCTTTGATCCGGAACAAGCCTCGGATGTGCTCTGTGATGTCTATCTTGGCACCACCGAACCGAATCTGGCGGCCCCTGATTATGACCTTCCCGTGGTTGCTTCGGGTACGGTGGAAAACTCCATTCCCGTAACATTGGAATGGGGTAACACGTATTATTGGGTGGTCGACAGTCTGGTTCCGGTAGACACAAACGATGTGCCGTTCAAAGGATTTGTCTGGACCTTCACCACGGTAGATCCGGCGCCGGTCATCGAACTCGATATGGCCAAAACCGCCAAGCGCACGGTGCCCGTTCGTATGGAGCCGGTCGTCACCGACTTGGGAAAACCGGGTTTGAGTTATGCATGGACTATCGAAACAGGTCCGGCCGGGATCACGATCGAATCCATTTGTGACGATCCAACAGCATTGGATCCCACGTTTCTTTTCGATGTCATTGGAACGTATAACCTGGCCTTGACTGTTACCGATGAATCCGGTAACGCTCCATCGGCAACCATTGAGGTTCACGTCGTCGAATACTTCCGCTCTCTGCGTCTGGAGGCCGAAGACGCTACGATTATCGCCGGTGACACCTCCCCTGAAATCCGTATGGACGACAACGCCAGTGATAATCGAATCGTCTGGTCAACCTGGAGCGGTACGGATCGCGGATCCATTGAATTTGAGGTGATGGCCCCTTATGCTGGTGTGTTTGACATGACCATCCGGTATCGCGTGGATGGCGCAGGTGCTCGCGGAGACAAGATTCGTGTCAATGGTGAACCACAATCCGCTCCCGATACCATGTTCCCGCCGACAAGCGGTTTATATGAAGATTACAAATATGAGAATGTGACCCTCAATGAAGGACTTAACACCATCGAATTCGACACTTCATGGGGCGGCATCTGGTACGATTACATTGAATTTTTTGATATCGTAGCACCCAGACAAGCCTATGAGCCGAATCCCAAAGACTGGAGCCAGGTTCCTGCAACATTGACCGAACTGAGCTGGCGCATCGATCCGAACAGTCCTAGCAGTGTCATTGCCAGTGAGGTCTACATCGGCACCAGTGAACCGAACGCTCTCTTGCCGGACTACGGAATGACCCGGATCACGGCCGACACTTCCATGTCCCTAATACTTACGGAAACGCTGGCAGAAAATACGACCTATTATTGGCTGGTGGAATATACTGACAGCGAACTGCCCGGCGAGGTTTTCCAAAGTCGAACATGGCAGTTTACTGCTTTGCCCCCCTGCGAATTTTTTGCTCTGGTCGGTGACCTCGACACGGATTGCGATGTCGATATCGAAGATCTGCGTATTTTGGCTGGGGCATGGCTGACAGAAGATGGATACGTACTGCTCGATCTGGCGGACTTGGCGGCTCACTGGAAACTGTGCATCGACCCTGTTACCGGGGAACCAACAATTTGTCCTTAAACATGAATCTGAGTAATAAACAATCAAATTAAAATAATGAGAATCAATTGAGAAAAAAGGTCTGATGGAAATTACTCCCGTCAGACCTTTTTCCATCCTGTGGAATCGCTCGGGATTGGAATTACTGCGAATGAGAAAGATAAAGATACTACTTCTGCTCCTTTTGGGACTGGGATGGCTATCATCTGTCTCGGTTCAACCGGCAGAGATTTATAATCTTGACCAAAACACCGGTACTGTCGGACAGTATGAGAAATTTGAAATCACATTTGAACTATCGCAAACCTACGAAAATCCTTTTGATCCGGACTGGATTGATGCCACAGTGACCTTTCATCAGCCGGACGGAGCTAATACGACAGTACCTTGCTTTTTTTACAGAGAATATGAAGTTTCCGGCTCCAATCCGGAAGAATATATTCACCCCGGACCACCGCTGTGGAAAGCTCGTTTCGCCCCTTCTCTGGTTGGAAATTATTCCTTTTCCATTTCTGTAAACGATTCTGATGGATCGGTCGTATTGTCTCCTGCCGGGGTATTCCGATGTATTCATAGTGATTCCAAAGGCAAGATTTGCCTTGACGGAAGGGATGTAACCCGGCTGGCTTATCAGGACGGTTCTCCCCGCATAAACATAGGCCATAATGTATGCTGGCTCACAGGCGGCGTAGCTACATGGCGGGATTATTTCGCCGAGATGAGTTCTGTCGGCGAGAACTGGACACGAATCTGGATGTGTCCTTTCGGCGGACAGGGTGGAGTGATTCTGGAATATCCAGGGAACCATTCCACCGGTTATTTTGACGGCCCCGGAAAATTCAGCATGCAGATTGCTCAGCGTCTCGACCGCGTCATTGAACTGGCCGAACAAAACGGAATTGCCATCCAGTTGGTTCTTCAATATCACGGGGCTTTCAGTACCACCGTCGATTCCAACTGGGGCAGTAATCCCTATAACGAGGCAACGGGAGGCTTTCTGACCGATCCGGCCCAATTCTTTACCGATACAGAAGCGAAAAGGATGACACGTAACAAATACCGATACATCATTGCCCGTTGGGGATATTCGCCGGCGATTCTGGCATGGGAATTGTGGAATGAGGTGCAGTTTACAGACGGCTGGAAAAACGACCATTCCATTGTAGTCGACTGGCATCATGAAATGGCCGACTTTATTCATGCTATCGATTCGTTTGATCACCTTGTCACCACAAGCAGCGACGCATCCGGATTCGAGGACATCTGGATCTTCCCCACTATCGATTTGGTTCAACTTCACCACTATCACGGATCGGTGATTCCGGCTTTTGAGGGCGCTGCCGGACGTTTGAGTCAGTACGGCAAACCTGTCATCATGGGGGAATTCGGGGCCGGCTCCGTTGGTGATGTTGGCCAGGCTGAAGTATACCCCGAAGACCTTCCGGAACCGTATCGCAGCCAAATTTACGATGCGTTAGTCCTGCATAACGGTATCTGGGCCGCGTTTCATGTAAACAGCAGTAGCCACCTCTGGTGGTGGGATTCCTATATTCATAAGCTTGATCTATATGATCATTTTTTACCGTTGGCAATGTACGCTGCCGGCGAAGATCTTGCTGCATACGATCTCACGATAGCACCCCAGGTTATCCAGGGGGAACAATCTGTCCGGGCCACACCGGGACTGACTGATTTTCGGGCGGTTTCCACACAAACCGAATTTGCACTTATAGACAATGCTTTTCCTGGTACAGAGAATCTCTCCCAATGGCTCCACGGCCAATGGAAACCTGACTATAGCTCCAATCCGAGTTTTCAATTGACCATGAACACACCCGGCTTCCTGGTCATTCACGTAGTAAAGGTATCGGATTATGGATCCAACAGCCTGCGGATACGTGTAGACGACAGTCAGGTTTTTGCGTCAACGTATACGAACGGTTCGTCCAATTTCCAGATCCGTGTCCCCCTCTCAGCCGGGCAACAGACCGTAAAAATTGAAAATACCGGCCAGGACTGGTTTCATATATCCGGTTATGAGTTCGTCCCGGAGCATGAAACCATGCTGGATTCAATCGGACTGGCCGGACCATGTCGAGCTTATATATGGATATATGACAAGGGAAGCCAATTCGGACAGGCCAGCAACGGTACATTTGAGAATGAAACCATTCGATTGGAAGGCCTGGAAGACGGCGAATACGATGT
>JAFGPC010000134.1 GCA_016926155.1 Sedimentisphaerales bacterium | reverse complement strand
GGTCGCCGATATCAACGGAGACTGCTATGTGGATCTGCTGGATCTGGCGTTAGTGGCGGAAGAATGGACGGTCTGCGGATGGCTGGTTTGTGAATAACATTGAAAAACGGATTTTGATAAAGGATAACCCAATCCTATAAAGGAGTCGATTGGGCCTGCACTTTACAAAAGGGTGCAGGCCCTTTCTTTGCGCTACCAGAGGATCTACATGATTTCATTTTGTCATCGCTTGTGATACACTATGTGGGATTTTTACTATATTTGGCAGGAGTGGTCACATGAGAAATCGGTTCGCCGTCTCATTCGTTCTATTGGTACTTGTCGGTCCTCTATTCGGGCAGGTTGCCCTTAAGGGACGTTACATTGCTCCACGATATCCGGGCAGCGAACAGACTGAACCAATGACGGCCGTACATGTATTCGCCGCGGCATCCGGACAGGACAGGCAGGCGATTGGTTTTCGCACATGGGAGACTCACCCGGCAGGCTGGTATTATCTTCCCGGCATGGAAGGCAACTACACAATGGTTTTTTCCGATCCGGCCGGATTTGTTCGTCCACGAATTCTGACCAATCAATTTGTCCGGCAGGGTGAAATGGTGGATCGTGTTCTGTCTCCTGTGTTTGACTATGCGGATTTTGATCAGGGCTGCTGGGATGAAAAACCTGCTGCCGATTACTGGCAGACCTTCGTCGCAAAGGGAACGAGTATTACCCAGGTCGGTTTCAAGCCGGCGACCGATGGCGTGGACGGACCAGGGCCACTGGGACAGAACATCTTAATCTCGATTCACAAAAAAGGCGATGGCACACCGGATTCCTGGCCACGAGTTGGACCGGATGCGGTTGTACTGAATGTCGATTGCGGCGGAGTAAAAAATTACTGGTTTTCGGCAGGCTGGGATTCCGGGCAGGTCCCTACACAGCCCGGTCAGGTGTACGCCGTCCATCTTCGTTCGGAGAAAAAGGGAAACAGTTTTCAGATCTTTTGGAGACCTGTCGAAAATACCCCGTTGGGATGTTACCGAATTGGCAAAGATGGTGATACCGGCCGGCAGGGACGGAATCTGTGTATGACCATCGGCTCCGACAGCGACGGATTGCTGATCCCGTATAACAAATGTGTCCATAAAAAGTTCGAGGCATTTGCCGGTTTTGACCGCTGCTGGTCTCAAACGTATGTCGCAAAGGGACGCGGACTGGCGGCGGTAGTGCTCTATGCGGCGACCTCGGGTGTGCAGCCGGCACTGATGCGGCAGCGCGTCAAGGTTCGCGTGCGGGAGGATGGACCGGACGGCAGAATTGTCGGCACCGAAAAGATCGCTATCGGCAACGGTAATTATACAGGCGATGCTTCATGGGGCATGTTCGGAACCTGTTTTGCGCCGGGCGAGGTGTCTCTGGAACCGGGCAAGACCTACGCTGTCGAGTTTGAATCCATTGAAAACTACAATACACTGCATGGCTATGTCAACATCAAGGGCATGGTCAGCGACGATAAACCGGGCTTCAATCCATACCGAAAAAATGGGCGAGATGAGTATGAGTACGGTACGGCGTATCGTAAAGGCCGTGATCAACAGGATTTTGATCTGGACATGCAGATCATCGAATATGAACATACAGCATCTCATTGGATGCAAGCTGTTACAGGTAAAAATCTACTGACTAATGGGAATATGCAGAGAGACGGCGATTCCGGGATTCCGGCCGGATGGAACACCTTCTCCGTGGATTCAGGGACAGAATTTCGACACGTGTTTAATGAGCCGGATAAGGAAAATCGAATTGCCCGTATCGTCGGAGGCAGCGCAACACGCACGACGGCTGATGGGGGATTGGTGCAAAAAGTCAGTAACCTGAGCACCTTAGAAACCTATCGACTCAAAGGAATGGTTCGTTCCACCTGGCCGATAGATGAAAAGCATGCTTGCCTGGTGGGTTACGATCCGACCGGCCAGGTTGTCGATGCCAACGCAGATACCATTCGCTGGACAAACCTGCCGGGAGTACACGGAATCTTTGTGGCCTATCGTAGCGAGCCAATCCGACCAACGAACGATTCGGTCAGCGTATGGTTACGAGGAAGGACAACCTTGACGGAAGAGTACCGATTCGAAGTTGATTTTGACGATTTCTCATTGCGAAAGATCGATAGCGGTATTCCACAGAAGTAATGATTTTGTTGGGAGAACGACCCTGAAATCCGAATAGTATCGACTGATCCTGTGTATGATTATGGATATGCATGAATCGAAAGGGCATCCTTGTGGCGTATGTTCTATAGGTGGCAATTCATGCGACATCCCTGCCGCAACCGGGCGACGTATTCCGGGAATACATGTGGTTCAATGAGACAGTAAATGCAGGATAAAGCTTGCTATTCATGCTTTTTGTCCGCTCAATAAAACCCTCTCAGACAGAGGGAACGTCAATGTCCGGAGGTTAAGCGGCAATGGGGGCTGGCCGATATTGACACGAGTCAGGCAAGAAAATGGTTTTTCTCTTTCCTAGTAAATACTGAACGAGCTACGTCTGATAATTCGCAGTGCAAAGGCATTGACAGATTGAATGATAAGTAATCGAACCAAATGGATTTTTTCCATCGGGCTGTGCTTTATCGGTCTTGTATACATGGGACTCATGACCTGGTGGAATATCCATCAGCTCGAGACGATGCTGTTGTCCCTGGAAGCAAATACGGATCTGGGATTGCCCATACGACTTCACGCCCAAAATACTTTTTTTCTAATGGGCTGTTTTGCCGCGGCTGTCATTGGTACAGCGGTGTTGTTTCATCGTCTGGGCAGACACAAGGCCCATCTGGATGCTCATCAGGCCATTGGACGATTAAACGACGAGTTGCAAAGCCTCAGCCTAGAACGGGAACAAGCGGTCCAGCATCTACGAAACGACAGAAAACGCTGGCGGGAAATCGTGCTTTCTCTTCCTCAGGGGATTTTCTGGAAAGATATGCATTCCGTGTTTCAGGGGTGTAATCCTGCATTCGCCCGATTGCTCGGCTTTTCCAACTCCGAAAATATTGTCGGGAAGACCGACTACGATCTGGAGTGGGGGCGTACTCTGGCGGATCATTTTGTGCGATGTGATAAGGAAGTGCTTCGGACCGGTATTGCCCTGCTGAATCTGGAGATTCGACATATACGAGAGGATGGCAAGGAGCTTCACCTGCTGGTCAGTAAGGTTCCGATGCGACAAGGACATCGCGTTGTCGGATTATTGGGGGCCTGTGTTGATATTTCAGCACAAAAACAAGTGTGGCAGGAGGTTCCTGAAGAAAAACAAACGGAGTTATTCTCCCCGAACTGGCTGCGTTCAGTACCCCTGGGATTACTGGTGACCGACGAACAGGAACGAATTATTGCCGTCAGCCAACAATTTGTTCAGGTTATGCATCTGAATCCACATACTCTGTATAAAAACACCTTGGAGCAAGTACTGCCTGATTCCTTCTATGAAAAACTGGCGTCTGTTTTATGCCGGATCAGGAACCATGGAGAAGAGGAGGGATCGGAGGACTACGAGATTCTGCCTTATGAGAATTATGAAATTCGCATTCGACCGACTCTCAACAATGGAAGATACAGTGGTGTTGTAATAACGATGCTGGATATCACAGATTACCTTTCCGATACGGAGCGGGCCCGCTATACCGGCTATCGCACAGGAAAATATCTGGTGAGTCTGGGGTATCGTATTCGGACGGCAATGAACAGCATTTGCGGTTTTACAAATCTTTTAGGCCAAGACAATCTTACACAGGAACAGAGGCAGCAGGTCAAAATGATTAATGATAGTGCCGGAAATCTCCTGCAAGTGGCACAAGAATTGGTCGAACTGGCTCAATCCGAAAATAAAAACGAGCCTCTCGAGAGTGATATTGATTCTAAAAAAGCGTTTTCTGAATTCAATGCCACGGAGACGGAAAACGGATCTTCACAACTATCTCAGACAGACCGCAGCAAATTGTCCGCGGAATCAACCGAAGTCATGGCCGGATCCGTTCTAATCGTTGACGATGTAGAAGAAAACCGCATGCTGCTGGAAGTCCTCTTACAAAAAGTCGGCTATCGTATAACACACGCCGCGAACGGACAACAAGCCATCGAACGGGCCCAACAGGAAAAGTTCGACGTGATTTTGATGGATATGCAGATGCCGTTGATGGGCGGCCTGGACGCCACAAGGCAGATTCGCTCCATAGGGCTGAATCAATCCACACCGATCCTGGCCATGACGGCCTCGATTGCCAGGGGGGATGAATTGGCATGTCTGGAAGCCGGATGTGATGATTATGTTCGCAAACCGATCAAGAAGGATCTGGTTCTGCGAAAGGTCTGGCGGTTTGTTCAGCAAACCCGTCAGATTCAACAGGCCCAGCAGGGAGGACAGATTACTTCTTTTCTAGCCGAGGAAGCGGATTATCACAAGGCCATCGAGAGTTTTGTAAGCAGACTCCCCGAACGAATTCAGGAAATGCAGCAGGATTATGAGCAGGGCTTGCTTAACGAACTGTCTTTGAAGGTTCATTCTTTCAAAGGATTAGGAAGTTTTGCCGGTTTTCCGATCTATACGGAGAAGGCCAAATCCCTCGAAACCTTCATAGCTGATAAAAAACTGGATCAGATCCGGATTCAATTGGATGAACTGGTGGAATTGTGCCGCCGGACTCAGATCAAAACAGAACCGTAAGCCGTAGCGGCTCAGAATCAGCCGATATTCACCCAAACGGATAGAAATTCCGCCGAAAAAGACCTTGACGCTGTCTGTGCCCGCGGTAGCATATAGCGTTTCAAGCGGATGTGGCGGAATTGGCAGACGCGCAGGCTTCAGGTGCCTGTGGGGGCAACCCCGTGGAGGTTCGAGTCCTCTCATCCGCATTACCTATGAGATAACACTAGACATATATGCCATGTCATGCAGGGGGCTTGTGTTTTGTCTGTTTTTTTATTGATATTTCGCATTCCAGTTTGACTACCTGCCTATCGAGTACTCACTGGATTTCGGAGCCAAGAAAGAGTTTCTTTCACGATTCCGACCTTCTCAGGCCGATACTTTGACGTGGGGCGAGATGTGTGCGCCCGTTTTGAAATATATATAAATCTTTTTGATATAACGGTTTATGCTTGATATTTTACGTGATTTTGAGAAGGCGGCGCTGCACTTTTCCCCCCAGGTACTGGTGCTGGGCGGGATTGGGCTTGTGGTACTTGGTCTATGTATCTGGCTCGGTGGCCTTCGCTGGGCCCGGCTCTTTGCCGGTCTGATCGGGGCCGGGCTGGGGTTTGCGGTTGCCTATTTCTTCACGACCGGCCAGACAATTGCACTGGTTTTGATGACGGTGATTGGAGCCGGCTTCGGAATGTTCTTCTATCGGGCCCTGTTGATTCTCGTAGGAGGGATTCTTGTCGTTTTTTTGGTAGGCGTTATGTTCGTCGTTCCTTCCCTACAGGAGCGAGGCTGGACCTGGCCGCAGGAGCAGCAGGCTGCCCCTGAAGCGCCTTTGGGAAACTGGCAAACCCTTAGGCTTCTGGAGCAGCAAACCCAATATGCCGGAGATCAGATCGGGCAGGCCGCTCGGGACATGAATATTACGGGAATCGCCCTTGCCGTCGGCGCCGGGATCCTTATCGCAGGGATCGGTGCGTTCTTTCCCCGACTGATCGGAGCGGTGAGCTGCTCATTGCTGGGTACAAATCTGATTTTCATGGGAATGATCTCTGTCTTGTTGTACAAAGGGGCCCGTCCGTTGACCAGCATGTACGAAAACGGTTCTTTCTATGGATTGGTATTTGCGGGGATGATCGCTTTCGGTACGATCCTCTCGCTTGTGTTCAGCCCGGGCAGGAAAGATCACAGTAAAGACAAAAGCCAGGAAGGAGAATAACCATGCCGTTTCTGAGCCTTCTTGCACAGACCGAACCAACTACAACAGTGGGGAATGAACGAGTCGTCGATTCTCTCGTGGATATGATCTGGCAACAGATCACCGTTCTGACCTGGCTGCAGGCCGTTCTGGCCATCTCGTTTGGCATCGTGTACATGCTTTACGGCTGGCGTATCTTTCGCATCCTTGTAGTTATTTCTTTCGGATTAATTGGGATGATTCTTGGCATTCTGGGCGGTCGCGAGATGGGAAGCGAGGTTCTGGGAGGATTATTAGGCTGTGCACTGCTGGCTTTTGTCTCGGTGCCGTTGATGAAGTGGTGCGTCTGTCTGCTCGGAGCCGCCGCAGGAGGCATCATTACTGGTGGACTGTGGTATGCCTTCAACCTGCCTCAGGTCTATGCCTGGGCCGGCGCGTTAGTGGGAGTCGTAGCGGGTGGAATGATATCTTTTATCGTACTCAAGGCCGCCGTTATGTTGTTTACCAGTTTAGGGGGCAGTACGATCGTTATTGTGGGAATTCTTTCCCTACTGGATAAATATGAGGCCCTGCAGCAACCACCGACTTCTCATATTCAGGACCTGGTCTACAATACCACATGGTTCATGCCCGTGGTAATTATCGCCCCGACGATACTCGGAATCATCATGCAAAATCGGTTTATCAAACAATCCCATAAATGGGAATTTTAGAAATCGAACTCTTTCTTCGTTCAGGGCTTACAGAGCTTACAGGGTTTTCGTCCACTGCGGAGCGCCTGCTCCCGCGAATCAAATCGTACCAGATTGGCTTCTGTAATTCGTTTCGCCGAACTGCATGTTGAAGTATGGAAGATTTTACTAGTTTTGGAAGCGATATAGTTACCTACACCTGGATTCGGGGATGCTGCCGGCGGAGTAGAATCTCCTGGTGCGAAAGTATTCGACTCGTTGATTCGAATACACTGCGTCAAAGCCGGCGTGACCAGCAATGTCCATATCCGATACCCGGTTTCGCTAAGGTGCAACTGATCCGATTGGTACAACGAGGGGATGGGTGTTTCCTCGAGGTCCAGAAGCGGAGTGGCAACATCAACAAAAGAAAGCCGGTCATCTCGCGAACACATGTCCTGCAGGAACTTGTTGGCCTCTTTAATCTGCGGCCAGTGGGCCATGCGTTGGGGACTGGGTTTGATGGACAAAAAGAGAATCGGTGTTGTCGGCAGTTTCAACCAAATGTGTTTGGCAAAAGCGGCGGCGTCTTCAACAACCTGTTGCGGTGTCCTGCCTGACGCAATGTCATTTCCGCCGGCAAAAAAACAGATGGCTGTCGGTTTATACGGGATTGCAATGCGGTCAGCATAGTATGTAACGTCGGCAACGAAAGCCCCGCCGAATCCTCGATTGATCACGGGAAACCCGGGAAATGATTCGCACGTTGGCCACAGTCGAATACTGCTGCTGCCAACAAACAAAACCGCGTCCCTGGGAAACGAGTTCTTCTTGTCCCACTCTTCAAATACCCGGATTTCTTTTTCCCATCGCGCTGAAGACGGCTCCTCCGATCCGGGTGTTTTCTCCCGACTCTGTTGTGCGGATACAAATGCCGAGAACATCAACAAAGCAGTCAATAAACATGGTTTCATCCCTTATCCTCCTGAAACTGATTTCCCTGATTCAAATTACCCAACAAGCTTCACGATGCCATATATCTCGTTGTTGATTTGTTTCGTCTTTCATAAGATCATGATCGGTAACTAGTAATGAATTGCAATGCGTCTGTACGAAAGGTGTAGCCGTTCGAAGAAAAAGGAAGAAGTAACAGAACGCTGGTAGCTGTCTCTAAAAAAAGGATTTTCTTATTGTCACTTTGCATCTTGTTTTCTCCCAAGGATTTAACGATTCCAGTGTAGCAGGACGAGAAACATCAGACAATAATTTTACGTTTTTTGTTAAAAAGGTGTTGATCAACATATGGTCCGCGAATATAGTGATTTGATCGAAAGGGACGAGTACACGGAGGGCGAGGATAAGAATGAAAAAACAATTCTACAGGGAGCGTTTTCCGTAGGCAGGGATGGTCTATGTGCGCCATGGGAAGCCGGTAGGGTAAGAAGATATCCTCAAACTCGATTTTGATAAGTTGACAGGGATAGTGTGCGCCAAGGGAATGGTGTTAACGGGAGGACACCGGCGGTGACCGCCGGATATGGTAATGAAAAGACAGCTTGAAGGTCGCACAGGGACGAGTGACCTGATACGCATTTTTGCTTGGGTCGTGAGCATGGAGGCTCGCGGCCTTTTTTGATGCGCAGATTGCACTGTACTGGAAAACAAAATTCTATGTTCACCATGAAAAGATATAAGGATGATATCTATTTATCGCTTGTTTTTGATCGAGATGTTGTCCAAGTAGAAGGCGGTTTTATCGGTGGCGTTGCTGGTCAAGCCCAGCCATTCCAAATGGTTAAATTCCGTACTGCTATGGGGAATGTTCCTGAACATACGTGAGGAACTTCCCGGGATAGTCACCTCCATCGACCATGCTTCCTCGGTTGTTTCCCCCAGCGGCGCAGTGATCGAGAAATGAATCCATTTTTTTAAAGGCAGTCGCATCATTTCCCTGCCGGCCACGCTCAGGATTTGATTGCGAATGGAAAAATACGGCCCGGTTCGATATGGGCTCTTGCCGTAATCGCGCCATTCAAAATTGATACTCGAATCTACTGCGATCATCAGGTCAAACGACGAAGTTGTTGTGCCGCTTCGGTGCTGGAGACGATAGACCAGGTGAGGATTCCAGGAGTGCTCCAGGCCCGGCGCGTCGGTAATCTTGACCGATTTTTCCCCCGAAGCAGCCTGCTCGTTTGTGATAACAATCGAATCGCCTTTGTTCTCGGTGTGGACTTCGGCATCCGCCGGCAGAGACCCGACATCGGTCAGTTCATAATCATCCTCAACATCTACCGGCGGGGGCGGGGGCGGCAGTTCTCGCTCTTTGACAGGCAAGTTCCTGGCCAGTTCAATCCATGAAAGATCGCCATATACACCCGCCTTGCTATAGTCGAACGGCTGGAAACCGACCTTCAATGCCGGGCTGTCCGGCGGCAGTCGGAAATCATGATTGGCTGTATCCGCAAATCCAGGATCGGCGACAATCGAGTTTTTATCGTATCCTGTCTCTTTTTGCCAGTCCTCCAGTTTCTTTCCGACAAAATCCACTTTCCCTGCTGTATTCCAGTAACAATTGTTATCCATCTTCAGCCGTACCCGCGTCCATGGCCCGGAAAGCAATACTCCCTGATCGTAGTAAACGATATTGTTCTCAAACGTAAACGACAGATGTTCTTCAACGCGGGTGGCCTGCACCTGATACAGTTCGCTAAAGGCCAGGATGTTGTTGCGGATCACGTTTTCCTTGCCGTAATGCTGGTGAAATCCTCCGGTCTTAACGTTATATACGAGGTTGTTGGCCATCGTGATACCCGTGCTGCCCTCGTCGGTGTACAGCCCCCAGCCGCCGTAGGAGTACGCATAGACGTCATGGATCACGTTATTGTTGACCGTTGTGCCTTCGCTGGGGCCGAGCGTGTATACCCCTCCCATGTCGCTGAGCACACCATAACCGATATGATGCAAGTGGTTGTAATCCACGTGGTTCCGCTTGGCCAGGCTGTCTGAGTAGCCCCATCGCCAGCCTATCGAGACGGCTGAGTAATAAAAATCGCCCACATCATTGTGCGTGACCTGATTATCGCCGCTCTGGCCGATCCATACACCAACCGCACAGGGGAAGATATACCCGCCGCCATGGAAGATATTGTTATCAACCGTAATGTGACTGGTTCGCCGATGCTCCTCGGAAGCGATCCCCGTTTCGCCGATCCGGATCCCGCCGGCCCCCAGATCATTCACCAGTGTCCGCTGCACCAGGCAGTCCCAACAGCCCTCCCGGAACCAGATGCCATAGGTGCCCACATGCTCGACACGGCATAGATCCAGCGTGATGTTTCGGGCTCCGTCAGCCATGACCACGGCGTCAATGGGCGAGGCCGCCTGGGCCGCTTCAAAACCCTCGGGCGGAGTGAGGTACTGGGCATGCTGAAACGACAGGCCGCGGATTGTAATGTGCTCAACGAACTGTTTCTTATCCAGATCGCCCTTGAAAACGACGAATTTCTCCAGTCTTGGGGCTACGACAACCGCCTTTCGCATATCCTGGCCCGGCAGCGGTTTATAGTACAGCGTCCCGTCACGATCCAGAAACCACTCACCCGGAGTATCCAGGGCGGCCTTGAAGTTTTCCAGGTGATATCGCGTGTTGTTGACCCACTTGTTCCAGGGCTTCATCCCCGTCCCGTCGGTAATCAGCAGGTTGTTCTTGCCATTGACAGCCGTGATAAACCGCCGAGTGTTGTCCCATTTGTGATACACCATGAAGTTGACATCGCGCAGTTCCTTTTTGCTCAGGGGCAGAAGGTGGGCGATATCCCCGGCGCGGAGCTTGACGGTCTGGCGGGCCCGCCTGGCTACGCTGCCTCCGTTTTCCAGCATCTGTTCATGAATGCTGAGCATGTAAAAGTAATACTCGTTTGGCGTCCTGGCCCGCACAGCCCGCACACCATCCACCCAGAGCTGCTCAAAATACCACTTCCCTTCGGCAACGTCCGGCACTCGTGTTTTCCACACACCGTCTTTGTCGGGGACAAAACGGGATATCACCTGCCCCCCCGAAAAGACGGGCTTGGCGCCGTCTGCGGCTCGGTAGGTGATCGACATATTCGCTGTGCCGCTGTCCTGCGGTTCCAGGACCAGCGTTTCGAGCATGGTATATTGCCCGTCTGCGACGACGATCTCGACCGGCTCGATGAGCTTGTCCTCGCTCTTGAGCTTTCGTACGACGTTGCGCGCCCCGGTCAGCGTTGCCGCCGGTCCATCCGAGCGTCGGGCGTTGGCTCGCTCGACAAGACCCGACCAGGAATCCCGACCCTCCGGCGAGACATAGATCGTCTCGGCCTGCACGCTGCATGCACACAGACAGATCCAACTGAGGACAAAGACCATAACAGGAGAATATCGATACCGCGCCATCACAGAACCTCCAAAACTCTAGTATTATTCTGTAGTCCTTACTTTTTCCAGTATACCCGATCGGGCCAAATTCGCAATTTACTTATATATCCCCTTTCTTTCCTGCACTGCTCAACTGCTTTACAGGATATGGTTGTTTTTTGTATAATGAGATGTATCAGAGGGGATTCACAGGATGAGAGTGAAATGCAGATCAGGTCGGCAAGAAGGAAAAAGGGCATCCATGTGGATAAAAAGTAAATGAACCAGAAAAGCAAATCCAAAATCGGATGGATCCAGTTCATATTTGGTTTATTCTCAATTCTGTTCATATGGGGGCTTATTTCAGATATATTGGAAGGCGAAATCGAATACTCTGCTTTTGAAAATGCCATGCAGATTCTTGCATCCTGTTATCTCATCTTTACTTTTATACTGTCTATTTTCTGTTATAATAGAAAAGCTCTTCTGGTAATCAGTACATTATCGGTTTTACCAGCGGCGGTTTTCTATTGGTTGGGAATGTATGGGCTTGTATTAGAACTTGTGACCAAGGAATTTCAGATTGACTGGCCTGCATGTTTTTACGGAACTGTGTTTCTCCTTTTCTATTCGTGGTGTTTTTATTCATTAGGAAGAAAAGTGACAAAAAATGGCAGTACATAAATTAAGACCAATGACGCGAATTCTTGTAACGAGTTTGATTACCGTCGTTCTTCTGACAACCAGCGTCTTATGCATAGCGGATCTACAGGATATCGATCAGAAGCTCACCGCTGATTCCGATCGGCTGGGATTTGATGAGATTGTTTTTGTGAAACGCAAGCCCTATTCCTCCGACCATTATTACACCGATATCAACAACGGCACCAGTCCCGACCGTTTTGTCGCCGACAACGGCATCTATATCTATAACCTCCGCACACAGCAACCACGGCCCGTGGTTACCGCGGCCCGCCTGCCGGGAGGCAAGGGCTTTATCGGTAAGATCAGCCTGTCTTTCGACGCAAAGAAAGTCCTCTTTGATTTCCGCGAAAATCCCAGCGCCGGTTTTCGGATCTGGGAGGTGTGTGTAGATGGCACGGGTCTGCGGCAAGTGTCGTTCCCTCCTCCCGACGAAGCCCAGAAGGTAGCTCGCTGGGGCAAGCCCTGGCACACCGACGACGTTCATCCCTGTTACCTGCAGGACGGCGATATTATTTTTTCCTCGACCCGCTGTGAGTATACGATCCTCTGCGGCGGTTCCGCACACCTGGTCACATCCGTACTGCATCGGATGAATGCCGACGGCGGCAACATCCAGCAACTCACCCAGAGCCCTGTCAGCGAATTCTGTCCGGTGGTTCTGGATGACGGCAGGGTGATGTATCATCGCTGGGAATATGTCGATAAAGGTTCACGAGTATGTAAAACGATCTGGTCCATGAATCCGGATGGATCCATGCCACAGGAATTGTACGGCATAGCCGATGATACCACAACCGTGTATATGTATCCCCAAGCCTTGCCCGGAACCAGCGACCAGATCGTCTGTGTCGGCACGTGCCACTATCCCCAAGGCGGCTGTCTCGGGGCGATTATGCTTCTCAATTTACAGCAGGGTTTGCTCCGACGAGGCCCCGATCCGGACGAGCCTGAGTATATCCAATGGGATAATAACTATGCCGTCACCAACATCACTCCGCATATCTTTATGGAACGACGGAATGGATACGGCTGGTATTTCCGAAAGCAAGACGGCACCTATGTACACGACCAGGAAGGTCGAAGCGGTCATCTCTACACACATCCCTATCCGGTCAGCGAAAATGAGTTTCTCGTTTCCTACAAATCCAACCCGAGCGACCATTATCAAAACGTACCCGATGCCTATAGCCTGTATCTGATTGATACGGAAGGAAACCATCGGCTTATTTACAATGATCCGGCTTTATCCTGCTGGCATCCGACTCCGCTAGTCGCTCGAAAGATTCCCCCGAAAATCCAAACGGATTACGATTCGAAGTATGCCGCCAACAATGAAGCTCTCTGTATTCTCAATAATGTTTATCAGGAAATGGAAAATGTAGCACTCGGCCAGATCAAATGGCTGCGAATCAACGAGGCGGTCCCGCGATACTGGGATACCGGCAGGCGATGGGGCATGGCCACAACCAGCTCCAACTGGAAGGCGGCCCTCTGGCCCCGGGTACAGTGGGGTGTCGTGCCGGTGGAAAAAGACGGCTCAGCCTACTTCAAAGTCCCGGCCAATCGGAATATCTTCTTCCAGGCACTGGATGAGAACTTTCGGGAAATCCAGCGGGAGCGGACCTATGTCAACTATCGTCCCGGCGAAGTGCGCTCCTGTGTCGGGTGTCACGGGAGAAACAACCATACCGCCAACCATACCAAGCCCCATATGCTTCTGGCCTTACGACGCGAGCCGAGCACTCCCCAGCCGCAGCCGTGTGATCTTGTCGATCATGGCGGAGACGGCCTTGCCCGACAGGTAATTCATTACCCCAGCGATATCCAACCGCTTTTCGACGCCAAGTGCATTTCCTGTCATGGAAATGAAAAACCTGAGGGAGATTTGAAGCTGACTGCCGATCTGACGGAATATTACAACGCTTCTTATGAAGAATTGTGTAAAAAGCAACTGGCCGGTCCGATCATTCCGGAATTTACCTCTTTTCTACAGGGAGACCAGGGCAATTACAACGGCTCTTTTCTGAAACCAAAAAGCCTTGGCTGTTACCAAAGTGTATTGATTCAAGTGCTTACCGATGCAGCGCATCCGAAGAACGCCAATGAGGATCATACCAGGCTGCTCGATCCATATGAGCTGATGGTCCTGTGTCGATGGGTGGATACAAACTATCAGTTTTACGGCACGTATTACGGCCGTCATCATTCGCACTGGGCGAATGCCGATCCTTCCAATCCAACCTACGATCCGGCCGATTTTCGACGCAGGCCGTTGTTCGATGAAGCGATCAGCAAATTCGCTCCAACCTGGCATCGATAGCAGGCCTACAACGATTCATGGATTCACTCCCTTTATCAGCTTATTCACCCGACACCTCGATTTTACTGAACGCCGTGCTTGCACCATTGGCCATATAGCCGTAATATCCAATCTGTTTCCAATCCCGCTGCAGAGGGGCCGTGATCGTTGTGCCATCTACGGTCATAGAAATCTTGTCGGCCTGCAAATCCACCTCCACTGATACATCGAAGGTCTTGAATTTGTCAAATGGAGTTGGTGTTCGCAGGGTTTTACTTTCCTCACCGATTCTTCCGAACAGGAAAACATACTCACCCGCGCCGATAAAGACGCCTGTTTTTACCATGTCATTCCGATTGTCACTTTGGCCGAAACAAAGAAAGCCGTTTCTCGTGCCTTCATTAACGAGAGATTTGAGTTTGCATTGGAATACCGCCTTTTTCTGGAACGGTTTGTCTGCACGTTTCAGGGCAAATCCCATTCCCTGTGCCGTCATATCATATCCAAATACGGAGTCCTTGATTTGTGCGTTATATACTCCTGTGAAATCTTTATGCTGCAATACCCGCACCTTGCCGTCCATCAATTCCTCTTCCAGTTCCCGTGTATCTCCGTAGTAAGACTTGAGTCGATATAACTCCGTTGTCATTTCCATTCGTATTTGAGCATAGGCGGGATCATCGGCGATGTTATTCATCTCCCGCGGATCCTTTTGGAGATCGTACATTTCCCACGTATCGATATCGTTATAGAAGTGCATCAGCTTATACTTTTTGGTCCGTATTCCATAATGCCGTTTGACCATGTGCACAGCGGGATATTCGAAATAATGATAGTAGCAGGCTTTTCGCCAGTTTGTCAGTTTCCGGCCCTTGAGCATAAGGCCAAAGCTTTCGCCCTGCATATCCTCGGGAACCTGTGCTCCGCACACATCGAGGATCGTCGGGGCGAAATCCACATTCATCACCAATTCGTCGTTTACCAATCCGGACTTGATAACTCCCGGCCAGCGGATCAACAGCGGCATACGGTAGGATTCTTCGTACATGAACCGTTTGTCAAACCAGCCATGATCGCCCAGATAGAATCCCTGATCTGAGGTATAAATAACCACCGTATTGGAGGCAAGCCCTTCCTCCTCGAGCCAGTCCAGCACTCGTCCCACGTTATCATCCACGGAGGCGATACAGCGGAGATAATCCTTGATGTACCGTTGATATTTCCATCGGACCAGTTCATCCCCTTCCAGATTGGCCTGTTCGAAGGCCTGGTTCTTCGGTTCATAGACGGTGTTCCATGCTTGTTTCTGCTGGTCGTTCATTCGCCCCGGGACACCAGTCAGCTTGAGATCATTGGGCGTCAGATGTTTTGCTACCATCATTTCCTGTTCCCGGGCTGCATCACTGCGGGTTGCATAATCGTCGAAAAGGTTGTCCGGCTCTGGAATCGTCACATCGTCGTACATCGTCAGATGATTCGGGCCCGGCTCCCATCGCCGATGCGGGGCTTTATGGTGATACATCAGACAAAACGGTTTGTCGGGATCGCGGCCTTTGAGCCATTGTAATGCCTGATCTGTAAGGATATCGGTTACATACCCTTCATATCGTTTCCTTTGTCCCATCTCGATCAAATCGGGATTATAGTAATCTCCCTGACCTGGAAGGACGTTCCAGTAATCAAAGCCGGTAGGATCGGTTTTCAGATGCCACTTGCCGATCATGGCGGTTTGATAGCCGTTGGCCTGCAGGATTTTCGGGAAGGTCTGTTGACTTCCGTCAAATCGTTGGCGGTTATCGAGGACACCGTTAATGTGGCTGTATTTACCGGTCAATACGACTGCACGTACCGGCGCGCAGATGGAATTGGTACAGAAACAATTGTCAAATCGCATCCCTTCATTGGCGATCCGATCGAGATTCGGAGTCGTATTGATCCGGCTTCCATAGCAACTCATCGCATGAGAGGCGTGATCGTCACTCATGATATAAATGATATTGGGCCTTTGCTGAGGACTTGTCTGTAAGCTCGGTCCACAGCCGGGAAGAGTCATTGCCGTGGCGGTTACCCCCGCTGCCTTTAGAAAATCACGCCTGTTCCAGTATTGAGTCGTCATCGTTCTGCTCCTTTAGTGGCCGTCCCCTAAAACGAAATTGGCCTGTTTCATTCATATTCCCACTTCAGTATCCAGGGATCGTTCGTTCTCTTTTGAAAGTTCCGGAGTTTGGTCTTCAATTCCTCCAGTATGGTCTCGTACTTCGGATCTTCAGCAAGATTGTTCACTTCATCCGGATCATTCTGCAGGTCATACAGTTCGAATTTCGGGCGATGCAGATAAGCCTCGACACGGCGCTTGGCATAGAATTTTTCCTTCCGTTTGAGGACTCCCTGCCAGGTCGCCGAGGCATACAGGTCTGATGCAAATGGATATTCCAGTCCATAGGCGATATTCCAGATGAGTTTGTATCGGCGATCCCGCACCACCCGCATGGGATAATACATGGTGATCTCATGGAACGTGTGAGAGGCGTAAATTTCATCCCACCCATCCGGATGTTCCTGATCAAGCACTGAAGTAAATGACCTTCCGTGAAACGAATACTCCTTTGGCGTAGCATCGCACAAATCCAATATCGTCGGTGCGATGTCGGCGTAATTAACCATGGCATCGGTTACGATCCCCTTTTTTCCGGCAAACGGATTTCGCACAACACAGGGGAGGCGCATACCCGGCTCATAGAGAGTGGTCTTGGCCCCTGGGAATGCAATGCCGTTATCGGACAGATAGATCACCACTGTGTCTTTCCAGTGCCCGGTTTGCTTGAGAATCTGTAATAGCTGCAGTAACCCTTTATCGGCCCGTTCGACGGAATCATAGTATTTGGCCAGTTCTTCACGGCATTCCGGGGAGTCCGGCAGATACGGCGGTACGATCACTTCGTTTGGCTTGAATGTATCGCCATCGCGGCGGAAGGGACGATGCGGTTCGGTGGTACAGAAATACAAAAAGAACGGCCTGTCATCCTGTGCGGCAAGAAAGGATTTGCATCGACTCGCCCCCGCTTCTGGCGAACCTCCCGGAAGCGTTTGTTGGAACTGGTAGATTTCTTCAGGGGCTACATGATATTTGCCCCATCGAGCAGTACGGTAACCTGCTTCGGAAAGCAGGTTCGGTAAGGATCGTACATAGTCGAAGCTGCTGAAATGGTGATAGGCGTGCTGGTGTCCATACTGGCCATTGTAATGGTTGTATAAACCGGAAAGAATAACCGAACGACTGGCACTGCAGGATGCACTTGTGCAGAATGCATGGGTAAAGCGAGTTCCGTTCTCGGCAAGCATATCCAGTCCCGGTGTTCGAATTACTGGATTACCGTAACAACCCGCATCCGTGCTGCCCTGATCGTCCACCACATATAAAATTACATTCGGTCTTTTTGTCGAAGGGACTTCTTCCTGTGCCGATATACTGACTCCCAGGGACAGTGCTGCTCCGGTCAACCCGATACTCTTTAGAAAATCGCGTCGATTTGGTTTGGACCTCATTAATTCGATCTCCTGAAAAGAAATGTCGTTTCTATGAATCTCCAGATAGTGGGATTTCAAGTTGGCTGGGTACCGGTTTTACGGTTGCCTGGTGTTTCTTTACTTCTTCCAGCAGATCCGCGATGACCTTTGGATATTGAGCACCGACTTCATATTGCTCGCCTGGATCGATTTCCACATTGAATAAGAGAGGCGGATCATGTTTTTGAATCTTCTGTCCCACATACTCGGTCTTTGTATACAGATGGATTTTCCACGGCCCCTTACGCAACGCTCGCAGTTGTGTTCCGCGGTAATACACCATTGTATTCCTCCTGCCCGGGCCTTTCCCGGTGAGAAGAGAAACCATACTGTATCCGTCATATACCCTGTCATTCGGTATCTCAGCTCCGGCCAATTCAGCCAGCGTTGGAAACACATCCAGTGTACTGGTCATGTACGTCATTAGCGACCCGGCTTGAATCGTTCCCGGCCACCAGGCGATCGTCGGTTCCCGCATTCCGCCTTCCCAGGTACTTCCTTTGCCGTCGCGAAGCGGACCGGCGCTTCCGCCATGTTGCTTGAACACCAGCCAGGGACCGTTATCTGAGCTGAAAAGCACCAGTGTATTTTCAGCCAGTCCCTGTTTACGTAATGTATCCAGTATCTGCCCAACGCTCCAATCGACTTCTTCGACGACATCCCCATACAGCCCTCGCAGACTGCTACCCTCAAATTCCTTGTTGGAAAACAAGGGGATATGCGGCATATTGTGAGCCAGGTAGATAAAGAAGGGTTTGTCTTTGTTTTTGCTAATGAACTTCACTGCTTCCTGGGTGTATCTCCGGGTAATCGTATGCTGGTCGGCAGGACGCTCGATGATTTCTTCATCCCGCATCAGAGGCACATTGAAATACTCAACTTCCGGTTTCGTGTTGGCGTTTCTTGGCGCATCTTTGACTCGGTCCATATCGTTGCTGTAGGGGATGCCGAAGTAGGTATCGAATCCATTGTTTGTCGGAAGATATTGAGGCAGGTGACCCAGATGCCATTTTCCGAAACAGCCACTGCTATATCCCTGCGACGTAAGCATTTCGGCGATAGTCATTTCTGTTTTTGGAATACCGCCCCCGGAATTGGGAAACAGAACAGCCCGTTTGTCACTGCACATGCCGCTGCGAATCGGTAGCCTCCCGGTCATCAACGCGGCCCGACTTGGAGTGCAAACACTCGCCGCCGAATAAAACTGGGTCAGTTTGGCGCCCTCGGCAGCCATCCGATCCAGGTTTGGTGTTTTGAGAGTGGGGTGTCCAAAGCAGGTCAGGTCTCCATACCCCAGATCGTCTGCATAGATGATTACAAAATTCGGTTTTCGTTTTGATGCCGCGACGGCATTGATTGGCGGTCTAACCAGACATACCGCTGCTGTCAATCCCATCGCCTTGATAAATTTGCGTCGATTCATCATTCTTCCTCACATAAGAGATTCCAACTCAATAAGCAATACGGATATCACTTATTTCTTGGTCAACTCGCCCCAAGGGACCACATTGCATCGTTTCGCCCAGGCATTATACATGTTTTTGAGTTCTTTCACAATCTTGGGATGTTCCTCCACTAGGTTATGCATCTCTGTCCGGTCTTCTTTGAGATTGTACAGCTCCCACCGACCTGGATATCGGGATACCAGTTTCCAGTCACCTTTACGGACAGCTCTATTGCCCTCATGTTCCCAGAACAATCCTTCAGGTCGTTCGATCGGACGATTCTCAAATGCCGGCACCAGACTTCTTCCTTCCATGGGTTGAATGATGTTGCCCTTATACTCTTTGGGATACTCGGCTGCGGCAACATCCACACAGGTGGCCATGATATCGATCAGATGTCCCGGCTGAGATCGTAGTTGCCCCGTATCTTTGATACGTGCCGGCCAATGTACAATCAATGGAGTGCTGATACCACCTTCATGTACCCAGTGTTTGTATAATCGGAATGGTGTGTTACTTGCATTGGCCCAGGCTTTACCATAAGCAATATACGTGTCTGCCGGTCCTGGCATGACTCCTTTGCCCGTACGGACCGGTCGGCCGTCGCGTGTTACCGTCGGCTGCATACCGGTCTGCAATTCATCCGGGGCCATCGGCTTTAACTCAACAGGTTTGGAAGGATCCGGCTTAATCGGTCCATTGCTGCCGTACTCTTCCGCGCAGCCTCCGTTGTCCTGCAGGAAGAAGATCAGTGTATTCTCCAGTTCACCCTTCTGACGGAGCGTCTCCACAATCCGTTTGATGCCACGGTCCATGTTATCCACCATCGCCGCATATACCTCCATGCGGCGTTGATTCCATTCCTTAAATGGCTCCTTTTCCCATGCCGGTATCTGCTGATCCCGTGGCGTTAATTCCCACTTCGGATCGATCAATTCCATTTTTTTCAGTCGTTCATATCGCTCGGCCCGTAATGCATCCCAGCCTTTGCTGTACCGCCCTTTGTATTTGGCAATATCTTCTTTGCGGGCATGCATCGGCCAGTGTGCGGCGGTATAGGCTACATACATGAAAAACGGATCAGGCTCCTTATGTTCCCGGATAAATCGTGAAGCGTAGTCCGAGATCGCTTCGGTATAATAAAAATCATCCCACGGAACAATCTGCTTATTATCCAGGGTTAAGGTGTTCGGGTCATAAAAGCTTCCCGCCCCATGAATCGTACCGAAAAAGCGGTCATACCCCCGCTGACACGGCCAGTTATGTTTGGATAGGTTCTCCCCCCGAAGCGGTGTAAGGTGCCATTTACCAGCCATATAGGTACGATAGCCCGCCAGCTTCATAACCTCGGCAATCGTCACACACTGTCGGTTCAGATCTCCCTGATAACTCGGAACACCACGGTCTTCCATCATATGGCCGACACCCGCTTGATGTTGATACAAGCCGGTCATCAACGCGGCACGGGTGGGGCAGCATCGTGCTGTGTTATAGAACTGGGTAAATCGCAAACCGCCGGCTGCCAGTGTATCGAGAGTCGGAGTATTGATCTCCCCTCCGTAACAGCCGATATCTGAAAATCCCATATCATCGGACATAATCAGGACAATATTTGGTCGTCGAGTCGTACCAGATCCTTGAAGCGACCCCAAGCAACCGCTTAGCGACAGACTCGCTGTCGCCAAGCCTAAACCCTTTAAGAATTCCCGCCTGTTCCATCGTTTCATTCTTTTACCTCTCTTTGATCAGTTCAATTTTCTATCCCATGATTGAGCCGGTGTCGGATCGTACATGGGAACAGCATCTTTTTTCGGTAGCGATTCAATTATTTGTTCCAGTTTTTCTCGTGCAGACAGGATGTTTATATCCTTGCTATCGATCAGATTTGTCGCTTCGCCGGGATCATCAAGCAAGTTATACAGTCGGGTTGATTTACCGTCTTCCACCCATAACTTATATTGCTTATCCCGGATAACAAGGTCTGCATAGTCCTTTTCGGGCACAACACGTCCATTTACCTGTCTGGCCTCACCACCGCCCATGGACAAAATCCATTGCCGTGGTGAGTCCTGTGTCTTGCCCAGAAGCAAAGACGCTACCGATTTGCCGTCAATGACCGTGTCTTTGGGTACGGGCGTTCCCGCCAATTCTGCAAAGGTCGGCAGGATATCCGTGAAGTCTGTCAGAGCATCGGTCACGATACCTATCGGAACAAGACCTGGAGCATTTACGATGAACGGAGCGTGGCAACCACGTTCCCACAAAGTCCCTTTCCCGCCTTTGACTTCTCGTCCGTTCAATCGTCCGGTTATTCCGCCTGCGGTGCCATTGTCCGTTGTAAAGAAAACAATCGTATTCTCTCGAATCCCCAATTGTTCCAAGGCATCCACTAATCGTCCCACGGCATGATCCATATACCGGACCATTGCCTTGTGCCGACTCATTTTCCCCTGGGCTTGAGGATCAAGCGGAGTGGACGTGAGAGGTCCATGGGTTAGGCACATTGGGAAATAGAGCAGCATCGGCTTATCTCGATGCCTTTGCATAAAATCGATTAAAAACTCAACAAAGACATCCGTTCCAAATCGCCCTGTATAGGTTCGGCTTCCCTGTTGCGTATGAATATAGGGATCCCAGTAGCGATTTTCACTTGGAGGATTTCCTGTTTCTCCCCCGGTCCACATACACCGGTCATCAAAACCGTGTCGCTGCATCGCATCCGGTTGGATGCGAAAATCATTAATCTGCCACTTTCCCGCTGCTGCCGTGGCGTATCCTGCGCATCGCAGGATATGGGCAAATGTGGTATAGTATCGCCAGTCAAAATGGCATCCTGCTCCCCATCGCGGTACATCCCAATGGTTGATCCATCCGGTCCGCCAGGGATATTGCCCTGTAAGAAGACTCACTCTTGTGGGCGTACACTTCGGCATGGAGTAGGCATTAGTAAATCGCATCCCTCCTTCGGCCAGGGCATCGATATTGGGTGTTTGAATATCTTGGCCACCATAGCAACTGATCCACTCCGGCCCCAGATCATCGACCATAATAAACAGGATATTGGGCTTTTTTCTTTTTCTCTGTATATCGGCTTGCGTTGAGAAACAACCAAGAAGCGACAATGCTCCTGCAGCCAGACCAATCTGCTGTAAAAATATTCGACGATCGCAAACACGATACGGCATTATATCCCCTGATATACTTTGTCCACGTCGGCCGGTTCTTTGGCCCATGGAATCCCTCCGGCTTGATTGATATGCCGACTCAACTCCATAAATAGCCGCTTGAACATGGGGTGACTGTTTGACAATGGATTTTCCTCCTTTGGATCGTTTTTGAGATCAAAAAGCTGCATCGGTTCAAAAGGCGAGTTCTGCAGCAGTTTCCAGTTGTCATACCGTATCGCATAATATATCCGTCCTCCATAGCGTGGATTTCCTTCCCGTCGCATCCAGACTAGATAGCGGTCCGGCAAGGATTGCGTTTGGCCAAGGAGTGTCGGCAGAAAACTGCGTCCGTCAATTTCATGGACAATCGGAACTCCCGCCGCCTCGCACATCGTCGGATACAGATCCATCGTACAGGCGACTGTGTCGACCTTTCGTATACCGGTGGGTATGTGTCCCGGCCAGACCGCACAGAACGGCTCGCGGATTCCTCCTTCCCACATATCCTGCTTGCCGCCGCGCAGAGGGCCGTTGTTCGCCCCGACACCTGTTTGGCCGCCATTGTCGCTGGTAAAGATCACGAGGGTATTTCCCCATTGCCCCGTGTCCTTTAACAACTGTATTACTTTGCCGATCCCATCGTCCAGATGTTCGATCAACGCGACGAGTTTGGCCCGTTTGTCAGTGATACCGGCTTGCCGTTGTTTGACCGTTTCAACCCATTCGGCGGGGGGATGAATCGGTGTGTGCGGAGCATTGTAGGCCAGGTACAGGAAGAATGGTTTTTTGGAATCCTTACGGGAAGTGATATAGTCAACCGACCATTGCGTAAACAGATCTGTTGCATGGCCTTCCGGCTCGATCTTTTTTTTGTTTAAATACATATAATTGATATCGTGGCGTCGATGGTTCCAATAGTCGTCCATCATGTCGCCCAAAAAGCCATGGAAGTGGTCGAATCCTCGTTCGTTCGGCACATTCGGTGATTCTAAGCCCAGATGCCACTTGCCCACGACAGCCGTATGATAACCGGCTTTTTTTAAAAGCTGAGGCAGCAGAATCACATCTTCTTTCAGATATCCCCAACTGTCCGACTGATGTGTTCGGATCACGCCGGGCACGCCTACCATGTCCGGATAACGGCCCGTCAGCAAAGCCGCCCGGCTTGGGCTGCATACAGGGCAATTCGCATAGAAGCTGTCAAACCGCATCCCAGAAGCCATTAAGGCATCCAGATGAGGAGTTCGCATATCCTGGGCGCCATAGCACGAAAGATCGCCATATCCCAGATCATCCACAAGAATCATCAGAATATTTGGACGTCGTTCCCGTCCTCTAATCCTTTTCTCCCCTTCCGCACAACCTGCAATGGCTGCCGTTACACCGACCAGACTGACTGACTTTAAAAAATCACGTCGATTCATTTCATTGCTCCAATACGCTCTTTCGCCATTGGTCATGTAACTGTTTCAACCGTTCAACCTTCTCCGGATGCTGGTCCGCCAGATTTTTGGTCTCCGTTACATCTTTCGACAAATTACTTAAAAATTCCTGTTCCGCCGGCAAATCCAGATGCCGGTCCTTGGTTGCGGGACCATTGACCACCAGTTTCCAATCGCCTTCGCGTGCTACCCAATGGATTTGTTTTCCTCCGGGTCGTTCCCAATGCAATTGTTTATGTGGACTTGGTGTGTTTGCGGATTCAATCACTTCTGATAAATCCAGTCCATCAATTCGATGTTCAATCGTTGTTCCACACCATTTTGCAATAGTCGGCATCCAATCCATGTTGATGGCAACCTGCGGACGTACCTCTCCCTGTGCGATCTTACCCGGCCAGGATACGATACAGGGTACACGAATGCCCCCTTCCCAAAGGGTGAATTTGTGACCTCGATAAGACCCGCTGTCGCCCCCACCGAAATACGTCCGTTCCTCTACGGAATGTCCGTGATCACTCAAGTAGATGATGATCGTGTCTTCCCGTATTCCCAGCTCATTCACAGTCTGTAGGACCCGGCCAATCATATCATCAACCGTCGAGACAAACGCAGCATAAAACTTGCGGGGTTCGGGCATGTCTTTGTATCTATCCCGGAATTTGTCCAGTCCCTGCAATGGATAATGAGGCATGTTGATTGCCCAGTAGAGAAAGAACGGCTCTTTCCTGTTCTCATGGATGAATCGATTGCACTCCTGGACCATAAGATCGCCGAAGTATTCTCCGTCATGCCACACTTCCTTGCCATTCCGCCACAGGTCATGGCGATTGGGCCCATTCCAGTAAAAAAAATGTGAATAATTATCGATGCACCCGCCCATGTGTCCGAAGCTCGAACCGTAACCCTGCCCATTCGGCATGGTTTCCGGTGTGTAACCCAAATGCCATTTACCCACATGTCCAGTAGTATAATCCGCTCGTTTCAAGACTTCGGCAATGGTTATCTGCTCCGTGGGCATCCCTGCATGCCCCTTCATAGAAGAGGTATTTCCCGCCAGTTGGGCCCGCTGGGGATAACGACCGGTCATCAAGGCAGCCCGGGATGGGGAACACACTGGTGCTCCAACATAAAACTGGGTAAATCGCAAGCCCTGTTCAGCAAGCCGATCCAGGTTGGGTGTATACAGGTCCTTTGCCCCGTAACAGTTCAAGTCGATGGAGCCCTGGTCATCGGTGTAAATCAAAATCACATTCGGCCTGCGGTCCCTAGTGTTAACGGATACTTTTTCCTCCTGACTGCATCCCGGCGCCATCATAGCGGCGGCACCAATACCCACCGTTTTCAAAAAAGCCCGTCGTGATAATCGCATGGATAGGTCCTTCCCATTATGCTTTCGGTTTGGCATTGGGATTCGGAGTTGGCATCCGTGCCCCAGTCTCTTTACGCCACATGTGGAGCATTTCTCGGAGTTGAGCCGCCTTTTGTGGCATCTGTTCTGCCAGATTGTTTTTTTCACTGATATCGTTTTTCAGGTTATACAATTCAACATGGTTGTCTTCAAAGAACTCAATCAGTTTCCAGTCACCGGCGCGTACGGCACTGCCGGGACTGCCGCCCTGATTGCCATAATGGGGATAATGCCAATAGATGGCTTCCCGCCCCAGTTTTTTCTTTTTTCCGATCAAAAGTGGTACCATACTCATTCCATCGATATGTTGCTTCGGCTTTGCTGGCAGCCCGGCCATATCTAGAATCGTCGGATAAAAGTCCGTACTTGTTACCGGCTCATTGCAGGTGCTGCCGGCCTTTGCCACACCCGGCCAGCGAATGATCATCGGCTCTCGAATACCACCCTCATAGAGCCAACCCTTGCCTGCACGAAGGGGCAGGTTCGATGTCGGATGGCCTTCGGATGTGCTCAAACCGCCATTATCCGACATGAACATCACGATTGTATTCTTGGCCAGTCCCAATGCCTCGATGCCATCCAGTACCTTGCCCACGGCTTGGTCCATTGCTTCGATCATCCCGGCATATACGGCATGTTCCTGTACCAGTCTTACTTTGCGATCTCCTTCCTGTCCCCACTGGGCTTCCAATCCAAGCTGTTTTTTCTTGGACAGGTACTTTTGCCGCAGATCCTCACGACTCATCAAGGGCGTATGCACGGAATAGAAGGCCAGATATGCCAAGAAAGGTTCCTCTTTATGTTCGGTTATGAATTTGACGGTTTCGGTGGCCAACCGAGATGGCAGGTGTTCTCCTTCGGGTCCGTCTTCAAGCCGGGGATTACCATAAGGAGAGAAATATTTTTTGCCGCCATAGGGTCCACCCCGTTCGATCCCCCCTTTATTAACATCGAAGCCCTGATGTTCCGGCCAGTACGGTTCCCCGCCCAGATGCCATTTGCCTGCAAAGAACGTGGCGTATCCCGCCTCTTTCAACGCCTCAGCAATGGTTATTTCTTCATGCGGTAAATAATTTCGATATCGAGCTGGCAATAAAGGTTTGTCCTTGGTCCAATGTCGACCTATCGTATCCGGCTGCGGTGCTCCGAAATAGTCTGTCGTGGCAAGACGTACGGGATACTTGCCTGTCATAATGCTGGCTCGTGTCGGACTGCACACCGGACAGGCGGCGTAGGCATTTGTAAAGCGCACCCCGCCGGCCGCCAGGCGATCGATATTCGGTGTCTCATAGAAGGAACTGCCGAAACAGACGGCATCCGTCCATCCCATGTCATCCACCAGGAAAAAGATAAAATTGGGTTTTTTCTTTTTCCCGGTTGTTTGCTGAGCGGAATTGGCACAGCCGGGCATCGCCAGAAGACAAGCCCCAACACCGATGGTCTTTAAGAACCGTCGTCGATTCATCCTTATCATCTCCTATCCATTGTTGACCGCAATTCGTGTGTCACCTGTGCTTCCATTTGTTCAATAGCTCTCTCAAGAACCTTCTTCAAATCACCTGAACTGTTCTGGTAGACTGCTTTTACCTCAGGAAGGACATCCTTTGCTTTTGTTCCCAATCGATAAAGGGAATGGGCGGCAAACAACTTTGTCTGTGAGACACGTCCTTCCTGTAAAGCCGTAAGTAGCACCGGGAGAGCAGCTTCTTGTTGCCCCCAGTCACATAATGCTTCGGCAGCGGCAACAGGCACGGATTGCGAGGTGTCTTGCAGCAAGGGCGTTAAGGCTGGAATGGCTTGATCTATTTCCGCCTTCTTCTTGCAAGAGTGATGCAATCCAAGTACTCCCCAGTAACGCACGGATCCCCATTTATCACCGAGCAGGGCAAAATATTTCTCACATGCTGCCGATCCTTCGAGGTCCAGTTCTTTGACTTCCAGCAATCGATCCAGCAAATCCGTCCGGGAAAGCTGTTTTTTCCAATGTTCCCGGCTTCGATCTCTTTCAGGGGCAATCGGCGGATCTCCACATTGAAACATGATTTCCTTACTATCACTGAATCCGATCCGCACGCCCTTGACACGCAATGTCTGGCCCTTGGCGACAGGAACAGGTTTTGTATATACCTCCCATTGGGTCCCTTGGTGTGTTCCATGGGGTCCGTCGAGACGATAGGCGATAGACGACCCCGGTGTCAAGCATTCCAGGCTTACGCGGCAGTCTGTACTCTGGCCCGACATGTTTTGCACTTTCACACCGGGTGTCGCCGTCACTTCATACCGACCCAACGGCCGTTTCATCATGTCAAAATCCGGCTCCGGAATAAGCCCTACGTCACCGATCTCACGCATCCATCGATGCATCTCATCCCGCATTCGTTTAAGTACATTGCGGAACTTTGGATTTTTTGCCAGATTTTTAACTTCATGCGGATCCGCTATTATATCATACAATTCCTCGGCGGGACGTGGACATTCGAAATACTGTTTTTGCGCGCCGGCTAGTTTGCCTTCCGCATGAAGACGCCGCATCTCCTGCATTGTCGGCATCAAGTCCATATACGATACATGCATCGACCGGGGAACATAGGGCATGTAATTGCGGATATAATGATATTTCTTGTCCCGCACACATCGCATCAGATCGTGTGTTTCATCGATCCGGTCTCTCGCTCCATAGATGTATTGTCGTGGCTGGACTTTTTGGGGACCCAGGAAAGGATAACCATGCATGTGTCGGGGTATTTCTATGCCGGTCAGGGATAACATCGTTGCGCCAAAGTCAATGCTGGAAATCAGGTCTTCATTAACTGAACCGGGTCCGAGTGCATCGGGATTTTTCTGATCAGCCCATTTACGATATTTGGCCGGCACCCGAATGATCAATGGAATATGCAAACCGGAATCATAAATCCAGCGTTTCGCTCGCGGTAATCCGCGGCCATGATCTCCCCAGAACCAGACAATTGTATCTTCAGCGAGCCCATCCGCTTCCAGATCTTTCAAAATCTGCCCCACCCGTTCATCGGTTTCGGTCAGGTTGTCGTGGTAACACGCCCAGTCGTTTCGGACCAACGGCGTATCGGGATAGTAAGACGGCAAATTGGCTTTGGCAGGATCATGAATAGTCGCTTTTCTTCCTTTGGGTGTGCGAATCCGGCTCTCATGCGTACTGGTCAGGTTGATCACACAAAAAAACGGCTTTCCCTCGGGCCGATTGCGCCAATGGGCCTTATTGCTACACTCATCCCAGGCTGTATCGGGCGGATCGAATTGGTAGTCCGTTTTCGAATTGTTCGTACAATAATACCCTGCCTGCCGCATATATTCGGGAAAACAGCGAATCGCCTCGGGAGGAACACCCTTACATCGCATGGGATTGGTTCCTGCCGCCGAGGCATAATAGCTCATGATCAGGCCGGATCGTACGGGAGCGCATACTCCGTGACTCGTGAAGGCCCGGTCAAATCGTGCACCTTGTTCGGCAAGGCGGTCGATATTGGGTGTGATTGCATAGTCATCTCCGTAACAGCCCAGATCCGGGCTGATGTCTTCCAGGCTGATCCAGAGCACATTCGGACGTTGGATTGACAATGAAGCATCGGATACTTCGCTCTCTAAGACAGCGCCCCGACAACCACTTGCAGTCATGGCAGCGCCAACACCCACTACTTGCAGGAACCTGCGACGATTCATACCGTATCCTCACCTTTATCACACCAGACTTGTAAAGTGGCATAAAAATGATTACCTATCAGGCAAACCGGTTCGGTATCCCTTTCGAAGCAATCCGCTCAGCCATGCGACAGTGCCCGCATTTTCGGGCAGGTCAGCCACATTCACATTTTCCCCCGGATCGGTGACATGATCATACAGCATATGCTCGAAACGATTACCCTGTTTGTCCAGCCAGTACGTATAACGATAGCGGGAAGTCCGAACCGAATCCCCCGCATAGTATCGACTAAAGGCCGCCTTTTTCCACGGACGGGTTGGATTGGCCAGCAAGGGAACAAAACTCAATCCCTCGGTATGTTCCGGCACATCCAGCCCGCATAGTTCACACAGTGATGGATAGATATCCACGAACTCGGTCAGCGCTTCGCACTCAGAACCGCCCTTGACACCCGGCACACGGATCATCAATGGGGATCGAAGTGACGTCTCAAAATTACAATGCTTACACCATAGGCCGTGTTCGCCAAGATTCCATCCATGATCACCCCACAATACAACGATAGTATTATCCTTCAAGCCCAATCGTTCCAGTTCATCCAGAATCCGCCCAATCTGGGCATCGGTATAACTTACACACGCATAATATCCGTGCACCAGGGTTCGGGCCATTTCCTCGGATAAGGGCCCTTTGGCAGGAATTCCATCGTAGGCACGCAGCTCTCCCCAATTGTGAAGGGCACTTCGCGGAGCCCCTCTGGGAGCAAAGGGATTATCGGCCAGATCAATATCCCGACGGTTGTATAAGTCCCAGTATTTTTTGGGGGCATTAAATGGCAGGTGCGGCTTAAGAAATCCCACCCCTAAAAAGAACGACGCTCCATTACCCTTTAGCCGTTGAAGTTCTGCGATCGCCTGGTTAGCGATTTTGCCGTCGAAATATGTCTCGTCCGATACCTCCGCCGCCTCGAATGCAGGCCCTTTTCCTGCAGCTCTGTCCGCAGCGATGGCTCGACTCGCAGCCAATTGGTAATCCCGCCAGTTGCCCTGCCCTTTCGGTCGCCATGCCGGGCGGGACCAGCTCCCCGCTCCGTCAGTTTGATGATGATAGATTTTCCCTAGTGACAACGTGGTGTAGCCGTGTGTATGAAAGTGACGCGGTAACGAAAGATTACCGGGCAGGTCTTTGTCGGCCCATGTATCGAATCCCACGAAACGATCCCGTTTTGGGCGCACGCCGGTCAGCAGGCTTGCACGGGATGCACCACAAACCGGCACCTGGCAATAACAGCGGCTGAAAATCACACCCTCGGCAGCCAATCGGTCCAGATTGGGAGAAATCACTTCCTTTCGCCCAAAACAGGCCAGTTCGGGACGCAGATCGTCCACGGCGATAAATAAAACGTTTGGTTTCTTTTGCGAGGAGTGTTCCTGTGCTGAGATGCTTTTTATACCCATACCCAAAGAGATAGAGGCGACTGTGGCGGTTTGTAAAAACTGTCGGCGTGAAAGAGGTTTTTTCATACCAACTCCCTATCCTCGTTCAATTCTTATAGCCCTATCTTAGAATGGAAACGCTTCTGCCATTCTATTTCTTGCCGTGTTCGACTTCTTTTCGTCGATAAGAATCGACTTTCAGGCGCTTTCAACAGGACCTAAAAAGAAATGGGGACCGAAGCCCCCATTTCGCTATTTTCTCGATCCGAATTAATGTTCCACCGGCTCGCCTAGAAAATCTGTCAATTCCTTGAATACCTCTCTCAGCAATCGCGGATCATTTGCCTCTACATTCAAGCGCAACAGCGGCTCGGTATTGCTGGGACGCACATTAAACCACCAGTCCCGAAACTGGATCGTCACTCCGTCCAGATCATCATAACGTCCCTGGCTGTATTTGCGGACCAGGTCTCGCATTACTGCTTCTTTGTTGTCAACCTCAAAATTGACCTCTCCCGTGGCATAATATCGCTTCAAAGGAGCTACCAGTTCGCCGACCGTCCGATCCGTCTCACTCATAATATTCAGCATGTGAACCAGTGTAATCATGCCGGAATCGGCGTAGTAATTGTCCCGGTAATAAAAATGCCCGCTCAGTTCGCCTCCGAAAGCAGCATGGCTGTCGCGAAGCGTTTTCTTCATATAGGCATGGCCTACCCGTTCCCGGCGCGGAATCCCGCCATGCTTGAGGATCTCCTCCTGCACCACATGGCTGCTCCGCAAGTCATACACGACGGCCGAGTGAGGATTGCCCTCCAGAAAATACGGCACCATCAACGCCGTCAAAATATCGCAGCCAATGGTTTGACCGGCTTCATCGACCATAATCAGCCGGTCTGCATCTCCATCGAAACACACACCGAAGTCTGCCTGTTCTTCGACCACAACCTGCTTCAACTCGGTCAGGTTCGCCTCGACCAAGGGATTGGGATCGTGCACAAAAGTTCCATCATGGTCAAAATTTAACCCAATCAACTCAATGGACAGATCACCGAAAAGAATCGGTATCATCTTTCCCGCCATGCCGTTGGAGGCATCGACAACAAGTTTCAAATTCCGGAGGTGAGGATTCAGGAACTTCAAAACATGCCGCTTGTACTCCTGGCTCAAATCGCATTTTTCCACCGAGCCACGTGACTTGCCATGTGTGTGCAGAAGGGAAGAAGAGATATGCTTGATCTCCTTGAGCCCGGTATCCTGCCCGATCGGCTTGGCTTCCAGGCCCGAAATCTTGAATCCGCTGTACTGGGCGGGATTGTGCGATGCGGTCACCTGCACACCCCCGCACGTCCCCAGATGATTGATTGCAAAATACATCTGCGGTGTGTCGATCATTCCGATATCGATCACGTTGGCGCCGGTAGCGTTCATCCCGGAAATCAGAGACTTGGCAATGGAGGGGCTGTGCTTTCGCATATCATGGCCTACACAGACGCTCTGCGCGTTGGCCTGCCCCCTCTCGTATCCCCGCAGGAGAGACCGCAAAAATTGGGCCGTTGCGTGACCGACCTTCCACGCCGCCGATTCGTCAATCTGCTCCGGATATATACCCCGGATGTCATACGCCTTGAATATCGAAGTATCCATCTATCACTCCGAAATAGAACCTTCCATTGTCCTGGTTATTCTACATCTACCTGATTTCAGTGTACGTCCTTAAATGCCCCCTGTCAACCAAACAAAAACCTCAACAAAATGAGGTTTCGACGTGATTTTTTGAAAATAGCCAGTCAATCATGGCCACGACTATTGATCTGAAATCCCTAAAAAGATATAATATCGTAACTCAGCGGGTGAATCGTCTTGTTGGCTCTGTTGGATCGGATGTGTGAGTGTTTATCTGTTTTAGGAGAATGGTGATGAAGGGTAAAGTCTGTCTGCAGTTTCTGCTGTGTTTCTGTCTTTTTGTCGGTGGGGAAGTTCTATTGGCTGAGGATCCGGATTATGGTGATATTCCGGAGGACGCCGCGGCTATCCTGACAAACGGGACGATCGTTAACGGTGTTCTTGAGAGCGGCGATGTCGACTGGTTCAAATTTACTCCTACGGCAAATACCCTATATCGTGTGACCTTGAACGGTCAGATTAACTCAGGGTATAAGGAAATGGATATTTATCAGGTTGATGAGTTCGATACCCTTCACAAGACAATCTATCACTACAGCCACAGCAACGGCGTCTCTGT
>JAFGPC010000014.1 GCA_016926155.1 Sedimentisphaerales bacterium | reverse complement strand
TGCTGTAATCCTGCGTATTGTTTGGTAAATCCGCATTTACTGGCGACATTGACAACCAAAAGCACCTTTCCTTTATATGACGAGAGAGGAACAGGCGTGCCCTCAATATCATTCATCGTAAATCCATGGAATTTAATGTGCGACACAGGGGGTGATGGCGGCTTGTGTTCCGATTCTTTCGGTTTGCAGGAGCAGAAACAAAGTGGGTAAACTGCCGTGAGAAGACATAAAACAAATTTCAGCATAATCTTATCCTCTTTCGTGGAGATCAACTGATTTCATTGGCATTATAGCCACTTATTATTTCGGGACAAGAAAATTGAATAATACAAATTAAGCCAGGATGACCTTCTATTTATGATATTTTCATGTCTCCTGATCCAGGTACTTGTATCGTTACAGGTGTGATCGGGGTACAGTCGATTTGGCTGCTCTTTTGAGCTTTACGTATAGTTGATTATCTGGAGTTTGAAACAGGGAAATAAAATTGAGACAATACCAACCCTTCGGCCTGCAAGAAATCGTCCCTATAGGCTTTTTTGTCACTTTTTGGAAGGATGACAAACTTAGCGGAGGATTACATTATCCTACAATCACAACGGAATTAACCGTCCCTAAAGCATTTTGAACGGTGTCAGCATTCTCCGGATCGGATTGCCAAACTCCATCGACAACAAATTTATATTCGTGCTGTCCCTTTGACATTTTCAATTCGAGAGCATACAGGCCGTTCTTTTGCTTTTTCATTGACGCAGGCTGCCAATTATTAAAACTGCCTGCCAAGCAGACTTGAGTAACGGGTCCATCAGGACTATAGACAAAACGAATTGTTCCCTTTTTGTTTACTTGACTAATCATAGTATTGAATCCTTTCGATGCTTTCTGTCTGTTTGAAAGCAAAAATCAATAAAATAATATACTTGAAATCAATCCTTGTGTCAATAGGAGGCACAACCACAGATGGAGGAGAGTCGAGTGGATAAAGAGGTAGTGCATTTTCCCGATTTATTATGTCCTTCCCTTCCTTGGGAATCTTCTTTAAATGCCTTGGAATAGAAAAAATAAACCGTGGATGTGCGTGGACAGGATTATTTATCTGGATAAATTCAGGGTAGAATTTGGATTTACTGAAGAACAGAAACAAGAAATTTCAACTCCGACCAGTATAATCTACCCCAAAAGTCTCTTCTTTTCTCCCATCGTTCCAACATCGCCTTTGAGCTGCATTTTCCAGTGCTAATGAGTTCGGATTCAATTTAAGAATGAATTTCGATAAACGATCATCCACATTCCGGCTTGGGTGGCGTCATTAAGGTAAAGGAATGAGCAACAATGGAGCAGTAAGAGGACAGTTTGGCAACCCTACTTAGGCGCGAAGAAACGGTAAATTACAAGACCGATCAGTATAATTCTTGTCAATGTCAAAAGCTGTTGGATTGCTATATGTGTAAAAGAGGTGTTTTTCTTAATCCTTTTCTCACTTTAATCAGGAGGTTTTTGATGGAAACAAAACTGATGGACAGGAAAAATCGTTTATTGTTGGCAAGCATTTTATTGATGCTGCTGGTGCCAGCGGCAAGAGCGTTGGACGTATGCGGTCAGGAGTTCTTGTATATTGACGGTTCGGTGGATCCGGTTGTGGACATCAATTGTGAAACCGGATATACGATTGCGGAGGGTGCTACCGTGAATCTTCTGGCCGGAGCGCATATCTCTGAGGTATACGGCGGTCTTGGCGGCGGCATATTTTCTTCCGGCGGTTACAACACAATCAATATTTATGCGGGCCAGATCGATACCATGTTCAATACGGTATCAACGGACGTAGTGACTGTGTATGGCTCTTCTTTTGATCCCATCCCGGGAATTCTTGAACCGGGTCAGGACCAGATCGTTAATATAGGCTATAGCACACTAATTTTCGCTTTGACCGGAACCTATCAAGATGGTTCGGCGTGTTCCCTGCCGTGTTACCTGGAAGTTGGCGGCGTTATCAACCTGAATATGCCGCAGACGGCGCCAGAGATCGAAGTCTTTCCGGCCATGCTTTATTGGGATTTGGGTGACGTAGAGGTTGGCGAAACTGCAACTGTTATGGTTCAGATTTATAATAATGGCAATGCAGACCTCAATGTCTCTTCTGTAACGTTGACGGGTGATGCCGCTTTTGCGATTACCAGCGGGCCTGCGACTCCGCTGATCCTTGCTCCCAATACTTCCATCGGTGTCGATTTCGAAGTTACTTTTACGCCTTCGGCTATGGGATCGGCATCTGCTACTGTTCAGATTTCCAGTGATGATGAAGATGAACCACTTGTTGAGGTGGCTCTGTACGGTGTCGGAATTATTACGGAGATACCTCCGACCCAGCAGATTCAGGACATCCTGGACTATTTCGATGATTCGGTTGCCGCCGGAACCCTACAGGGCTATGGCCCGGGCAATAGTCCCAAAAAGCGTTTGCATGCACTGCACAATATGATCGAAGCGGCCAGTGATTTGATCAATGCCGGTGTTTATGATCTTGCGATAGAGCAATTGGAGGCGATTGCCAAGAAAACAGATGGCGTGGCCAAGCCGCAGGACTTTGTTGTCGGCGAGGCGGTTGCCGGGTTGAATGCAATGGTTGAAGCTTTGATTGCTGACTTGATGTCATAGCGAACATCT
>JAFGPC010000133.1 GCA_016926155.1 Sedimentisphaerales bacterium | reverse complement strand
TCGATTCCAGAGATACGCCCATATCCCGACGCAGATATTGGAGACGGCCAGTCCGATGAAGATCCCTATGGGTCCGACGATGTACATCAAGATCCAGCCCAGCGGGATCGCGATAATGATCGCCCGAAAGAAGGTCAGGATTGTCGCCGGCAGCGGACGGCCCAGCGCATTGAACGCGGCGCTGGCGATCAATGTCAATCCCTGCAGGCCGTAACTGATCGGTACAATCAGAAGATACATCGAGGCCACTTCGATCACCTGCGGATTGCGTTCCCTGTCAAACACCGAAGCCAGCTCTTTTCCGAAAATGCCCAGCACGACCGCCGCGACAGCGCCCCAGATCAGGCAGAAAATAAACGAGCGGCTCAAGCCCTTGCGGATCCGATCAAACAGACCGGCGCCTGTGTTTTGCCCGACAAACGGCGTCACGCTCGTCGATAAGGCATAGACCAGGATGAACGCAAACGATTCGATCCGCGTGGCGACTCCGAAGGCCGCGACTTCTTCCTTGCCGAAGGTTGCCAGGAGCCGGGTGATGATCCCGCCGCCGACCGGAACAATCACGAACATCAGCGCTGCCGGGATCCCCACATGCAGCACATTTCGCCACGAACGGAGCATCTCCTTCGGAGGCGGCAGAGACCAACTCAGCATCCGTTTGCGAAAGTGCAGAATCGCCAGGGCCGCCAGCAGCGAAAAGGCCCGTGCGATCACCGTGGCCAGTGCAGCGCCGCGAAGCCCCATCCGTGGAAAGCCGAGCAGACCGAAGATCAGGATCGGATCGAGAATCACGTTGATTACTGCCGAGACGATCATTACCAGCGACGGATTCAGCGTGTCCCCCGAGGCACGCAGGGCATTGTTGCCCACCATCGGCACAACCAGGAAGATCATCCCGAAATACCAGATCTGCATATATTCGGTTATCAGAGGCAGGAGATCATCGTTGGCCCCGAGCAGGCGGAACAGCGGACGGATCGTCAACAGCCCCAGCAGACAAAACAAACCCACAAACAGCGTCGTCAGGATCAGGCTGTCGGTCGTGAGCCGACGTACACGACCCTGATCACCCTGCCCAATCGCCCGGCTGATCACCGAGGCGGCCCCCACACCGAGTCCAACCGCGATGCTGCCGACCGTCATCACCACGGGAAAGGTGAAGCTGATCGCGGCCAGGGGCTTGGTGCCAAGCTGACCGACAAAAAAGGTGTCGGTCAGGTTGAAGGCAATAATCGCGAACATCCCCCAGACCATGGGAATCACCAGACCCACGAGCTGGCGGCCCACCGGTCCCTGCGTCAGTCGCGCATCCATTCGTTGCGGTTTGTCTGTATTCAAGCGGTTTTCCCCGTTTCCGTTCGTTATCCGTTACAAGGACGAACCGGAACGTGCCGTTCTCTCATCGTATTAAGTACAAAGGCGAGTATAACACAACCCGGACCCGACTTCCACCGATAGTCTGACATTAGCAGAAATGGATGATAGCCGGGCGCCATGCCCACACTGGAAAAAGAGGGACTGGTATGTTCGTCCGTCAGGACGGTTGTACCTGTCCCCTTTTTCTTATGCGGAAACAAAACAACAACAGCATGGGTTCGGAAACAAAACCGAACCCATCCTACAATTCATTGTCATGCCGGGCTTGACCCGGCATCCAGAATAAATTCGCAAACGACTTCATGCTCAATGCTGGATCCCGGATCAAGTCCGGGATGACAATCCTGAATCACATTGGGTCTCTATCAACCTGAATAGCATTCTCACACTTTCACTCCGTCTTTTCAATCGGCCGAAGAAGGGCCAGTTGTCCCTGATTAACATCGGAATGAACAAGAATCTCTCCGCTATTGTTCATGTCCAAAACCCAAACATTATTCATATTATTGGGTAAAAATTTATGCAATGATACAAATTCACCATCGATATTTCCGAAATAGGTTTCAAAGCTCGGACGAATCAGACAGTAACGCCCTATTTGTACTCCCTTTGAGTAGGTCGGAACGACGATGGAACCTGCGCTGTTTAAAAAGACCTTATGCGGTGTAAATTCAATATTAAAAGGCCGGGTTCCATTTTTTTCATCCCAGGCAAAGAGGCTTACAATTCCCTTGGAGCCGCAAAACCATCCTATTACCTGGCCTGCGTCATTGATCGCCCTGACGGAAGCAAATGTTCCAGGGGGTCTCTTTATGTCAAGGCTTGTTATTCCCGTTGCTCTATCCCATAAGAAGGATTTTGCGCCGGGTGTGTCCATCTGCCCGACAACCTGTCCTCTATTATTGGCCGCCCAAGAGAAGCTTTCCCGGGCGTCCGGCGTCAAGTCCGTCATGCCCTTGCCTTCTTCCCATACAAAGGCGTGCTTTCTTCCATCGGCAGTATATGCCGATCCGACTACCATTCCTTTGTCGTTGATGGCGCAAACCTCACTCCTGCCTCCCCCTAAATCGCCGAGCAGGATGAATCCTTTCTCCGGTGTCCACAGAAAGGCTTCCAAACGCTGCTGTTTTGTATTGCGATGTCCTGCAACATACCCTTCGGCGTTTATATCAATAGGAATCCACCTGCCGGGGCCTTGTGAATTCTCAAATTCCGGCCGTTTGATCTTTGTGATGTCACCGGTCGGTTCCCAGATAAAAAAGGCATAGTTCAAATCATCTACTAACGAACCGACTATTTCACCATGATCGCCAAGAATATTGGCAAGACTATTGGGCATTGATAATCCAGGGGGATAGATAACCTCATACCGTATATCCCTCTTATCACACCAGAACCACAAGGAGACTACGACGGCAATCGCGAAGCCGGTAAAGAACAGGATGGCTTTCCTCTTTCTGGTCATGCAGAACCTTGTCAAACAGGTTACCTTCGATTGTAGCCACAGAATATCGGAGATAACAGAGAAAAATACAGTCCGCTCTCCGTGGCAGAAATGAAAACACTCACACCCGCATGCATACCGAAACGGCATCGACCCGGTCTGGCCATTGCCAAGTGACGTTTTACGGGGTCGGCAGCCCCACTATGAAGGTTGTGCCCTTCTCAAGCTCGGACTGCAGTTCGACAAATCCGTCCAGTCGGTCGAGGATGCGCTTGATGATCGTCAGGCCCAGTCCCTCGCCTTTGACCGGGCCGTCGGGATGGAGGCGATGGAAGATTTCAAACACTTTCTGGTGGTGCTGCGGTTCGATACCGACGCCATTGTCGGACACACTGTAAACGATGTGTTCATTCTGCAGCACGCCGGAAATATCAATGGAACAGCTCCGTTCGGCGTGTCGGTATTTGATCGCATTATCGATCAGATTGCTGAAGATCTGGTTGACCATACGGTAATCGCCTCGACACGGGGGCACCTTTTCAAGACGGACTACGGCCCCAATCTGTTGAATCTGAAAATGGAGTGAACGGAGGATACGGCCGAACATGTCGTTCATATCCAGCAGTTCGATATCCATAGCCATCGTGCCGACGCGCGACAGGTGCAGCAGGCCGCCGACCAGAATATCCAGCTTCTCCGAGCCGGCCAGGATAAAGCGAAGATCTTCAGGAATCTCCTGCTCCAGCAGATGCCGCAAAATCTCCTGCTGGTCCGGAGAGAGACTGCCGGCCGCAAGCAATTCCCGGACCTGTTGACAGGCCTTCTGCAGCTCTCCGGCAAAGCCCTGCACATTCACCAGCGGAGATCGCATGTCGTGCGAAGCCACATACACGATGCTGCGCAGCTCTTCGTTCTTGTTCTCCAGGCTCCTGAGCAGTCGGTCGCGTTCTTTCTCCGCCTGCCGGCGGTCGGTGATATCCTCACCCGAGCTGAGAGTCCCGATGATGTTTCCCTCTGTATCCCGCATAATCGTGTTGTGCCAGGTAATCAGACGCTCGGCGCCGCTACGGGTCAGGACGGGATTTTCAAACGACTCCGGTCCAAGTTCACCCTGCATTAGCTGATCGAAACTCTCCCGGGTTCGCTGTCGATCTGAAACAGGGAGAAACGTTTCGAACCAGTTTCGACCTTCAATCTCGGACAGATCATACCCCAGAATTTCGCCGCCCTTGCGGTTGATCATGGAAACCTTTCCCTCGGCGTCCAGGACGACCAGGATCACTTCGGCGATGTCAAGGTATTTCTGCATCTGATCGTTGGCGAATTGAAGTGCTTTTTCGGTCTTTTTCTGTGCGGTGATATCGTGCATCACAGTCACAATCCGCACTACGTGTCCGTCTTCGAATACCGGGATCTTGCGAGTATCGGTAATGATCTCGCACCCTCCCACCCGGGTGGTCTCCAGGGTATTTTCCGGTTGTCCGGTTTCGAATACCTGCCGATATTCCTGAAGCACTCGTTTGCTCAGAAAGGGAAAAACCTCGAACAACATCATGCCGACCGGGTCGGTACGCAATTCAAATCGCTTCAGCCAGTTTTGCATGGTGGCGTTGATTAGGACAACACGCAGATCGCGATCCACGACATGAATCGCACTGTCCAGCGCATCGATGGTCGTGCGGTACTGCTGCTTGGACTGCCGAAGGATCTGCTCGATTTTGGACGCGTGGTTGTTGGAATGGACGGAATCGCTGTGTTTAACAGAAGGGCAAGAAACCTTCGTTTTTCTTCTTTCTTTCCTCATCCTGTCCGCTTCCCGTTGAGACGACAGAGGGAATCCAGGATCGTCCTGCACCCAGTCACCATCATCCGTCTATTATATTGTGACGCTTTCGGTGCGGCAGGTCAAGGAATGACACTTATTTTCGGATATTTTCTTACTATGCAGGTACTTGAGAATCTGTATATCTGTAATGCGCGGTAGGATTATCGGGATATTGGTTATAGCGCAAAATCAAGGCCGAATTCAGAGAACCTGAATTCAGCCTTAGGAGGAGGAGGAGGACAATGAAATTAATTTGGTAATGGTTTCTATTGTTTCCTTCGTTTTAGACGTTCAATCCTGATCGATTCTTTCACTTTTTTTTGATTTCACGCGGTGTTACCCAAAGCTACCGCGCTTCCAATGAATTAGAGTCATTAGAAGATAAGTTGTTACATCCCATTTTTCAAAAATTTTTAAATTCAGGAAACACAACATAGACAATGCTCATAACTTATTACTTAAAAAGAGTTTATGCTTACCCAGGAACCTTTTTTAATAAAACCCTCTTTTTTTTCAAAAACGACTTGAACTGTTTTTTGATGACAGTATAATTTATTATAGTTGGGTATTTATAAAACTTATATTGTTACTATTATGTTTCTCGGGTGCTGAATTGAATCACAAAAAGGTTTATTTTTCGGATTTAAGCGACAGAATTAGCGTTTCCGGCCAAAATTCAAGGACTGGGGTACCTCGGATGGGTACTCTTGAAAAGAATCAGGATCCAGGTGTCGGGCAGCCGCACAGGACAAGGCAGTGGCCGGAATGGATGATCCGTCGGGCACAGACACTCCCCGATCCGGATCGGGCACTGGTACTGCTATATCTGGAACGTGGCGGGCCTTATCGACAGATTGCCGCCGCGGCCGGTCTGAACGAGGCCACGGTAGCCCGGCGGATCAAGCGATGTATGCAGCGGCTCTCGAATGGATCCTATGTAGCCTGTCTGCGGAATCGGCATCGTCTCACACGCACCCAGCTCGGCATCGCCAGGGATTATTACCTGGAGTCGATGAGCGTTGCCAGGATCGCTGTCAAACGCGGCGTGACGACCTACCGCGTCAGGCAGGCCCTGGAACGGGTGACGGAGGTAATACAAAAAGAGGTCAGGAGGCAGAAGAAAGGACAGGCATTGTCATGCCGGGCTTGATCCGGCATACAGAACGAGACCACCGTCATCTCTGAAAGCACGCCATGTGTCAAGCCGGATTATTGGCTTGGTTGTCTCTTTGTTATACTGTGGATTTCATCCAAGTC
>JAFGPC010000132.1 GCA_016926155.1 Sedimentisphaerales bacterium | reverse complement strand
GAAGGAGGATCCATATGGGTTTCAGCAATAAAGTCTCCGGTCACATCTTTATAGAGGAATGGCCCCCCCGCGTCAGCTCCGCCCCAATTTCCGGTTGAGGTAATATACAATTTTCCGGCAACGGTGATTGACGCATTAAGAGTCGCAGCATTTCCACTATTCAGAATTCCAGTGTAACTCCCAGGCCCGCTTGTCAAATAATCGTGGGCGACGTCGAAATCATCGACCAGGGCCATTGCCGTCGAACCCCGGACGAAACAGAGCAACAGCGCTAAAGATAATAGTTTCTTCATCATCAGTACTCCTTGAATAATGTTATCATGTTTACTTTGACCCTCGGTCGGAGGGCAATTCTCCCGTCATTCTCAGATCGGTTATGTCAACCTCCCATTCTAAGTATTATCATACACCTCTCCTTTCAAAAAAGTATGCAACAGGTTTTGTATCCTATTACTTTAACTCCTTTTCTCACTATCATAATCTTCCATCGCTGACTCCGCTCAATTACAACAACGGTGATCATTCCAGCCGGACTTCAAGAATCCCGCCGGACCAGCGGGATTGCATCTGAATGTCAAGCCGAACTGCCGTGGTTGTAACTTCCGTAAACGACGTGCGATTGAACATATCAAGCTCAGTTCCATAGCCATTGCCGTCAACCACCTGCTTCCAGTCCTGTCCATCCCGATACATCAGCTTCCAGGACCGGGGAACTTTGCATTCGCCCTGACCGGTATCATCCAGCCAATAGACCTCAATGGCAGATAGCTTCTGAGGTTTTTCAAATTCGAATTGGACCCATTCCTGAGTTCCTTTTTTCGGCCACCAATGATAAAATTCCTCATCTTTGTCGTGCGAACTCTTGGGGATAACTTGATCGATGATACTGCTCGCTCTCCCGCTGCCGCGCGAGGCGGTCGCACGGCTTTGCGAAGCAATCGTCGGACGCGGCTTGACAAAGACATCCTCGATCCGCGTCGGAAGCCAGACGAGCATTTCATTGGGCCCCCGGTTGCACCACGCATAATACGGAATAGCCGTAATCTCCACCTGCGACGCAGCGACGGCTTTTCCTTCCTCGTTCAGTGCGGCCACAGAGGCCTTTCCGGTCAATACTTGAACTCCTCCCAGCAGCCCCGGACGAAACTCCGTCTTAAATACCGCCGAGGGATCGACAATCAAATTGCGAACCTGCTTATCCGGATGATCTGCCCCTTCCAGGCAATATACAATCGGCCCGCGTTCCAATGCGATACGATAGCGATCCTCAACAACCTTTTCGTTAGCAACAACCTTGCGGATCGGCATCGGCAGTTCCAGTTCAATCGTATCACCGGTATTCCACTGACGATCAAGGATCACATATCCATCAACGGGATTCAGAAGCACGGATGCCCCGTTGACGCTCAGAGTCGGTTTCTGCGCGGAGTGGTCCGCATACGCATAAAGATCACCGGGAACCGGCGTATTCATCGCCCAGCCGGGAATCCGCACATGCAGCGCAAACGCGCCCTTCTTTTCCGGCGTCACTGTCAGCTTTACAGAACCGTCCCAGGGGTATTGCGTCTCCTGTTGCAGTTTAACCTTGGTCTCGGCCAGTTGAATCTCGCCTGTGCCGCCGACAAACAAATTGACATAAACCGCGTTGTCTTTTTTGGCATAGACATATCCCGGCACCGACGCCAGAAAGCGGGTAATATTGCTCGGACAGCAGGCACAGCCAAACCAGGGAGCACGATTGTGCTGGCCCCGCGACTCCAATGGATTGGGATAGAAGAAATTTTTCCCTTCCAGTGAAATACCGGAAAGCAGCCCATTGTAGAGAGTCCGCTCCACCACATCAATATAGCGAGACTGCCCATGCAGCAGGAACATCCGCTGGTTCCAATAGACACTTCCGACCGCAGCGCACGTTTCACAATACCCGCTCATATTCGGCAACATATAATTGGGACCGAACGCCTCTCCACTTGCGGTTGCACCGATGCCGCCTGTGATGTAGAGCTTCTTGGAGACCATGTTGTCCCAGATACGATCCATCGCACGGAGATAGGCCTGATCTCCGGTCAGCGCTGCCACATCGGCCATGCCGGAATACATATAGACAGCGCGTACCGCATGGCCGACCGCCTCATCCTGATCGACAACCTTTTGGTGAGCCTGGCTGTATTCACCATCATCGGGGCCGCGCGTGTCCAGAAAGAATTTGGCAAGATTCAGATATTTCTCCTTGCCGGTAATGCGATAGAGTTTGACCAGTCCCATCTCGATGATCTGGTGTCCGGGGGCATCTTCATTCTTCCCCGGGCCGAATGTCTCACACAGCAAATCGGCATTTTTGAGTGCAACATCCAGCAGCGTGCGTTTGCCCGTGGCCTGATAATGAGCCGCCGCCGCTTCATACAAATGCCCCATATTATACAGTTCATGACTAAGATCCTTCACATGCATCCATCGCCGGGGGCCGGCCCATTCATGGGGTTTCTGGGGATTGATTGTCCGGGTGGTATAGAGATATCCGTCCGGCTCCTGAGCCGAGGCAATCAGGGCAATGACCTTGTCCAGATAGGCGTCCATCTGTGCGTCATATTTGACGGACAAGCCAAACGAAGCCCCTTCCAGCACCTTGTACGGATCGGTGTCGTCAAACGGCAATCCGGGCGACGAGACATCGTCCAGTGTTTCACCGCGCAAGACTTTTGCAGCCCGCTCAAAATTATAAAACCGTTTGGATTCTTCGCACTTGCCAAATGCATAGGGAATCGTGACGGAACGATTCGTCTCCAGTCGCGGAGTCCAGAACATATCCTCAAAATGGACCTGCGTAAACGGCACCGGCTCGAAGGGATAGTCTTTGGTGAGCTGTTTGGGAGCCGCCGCCGCAGCGGTCTGCGGAGCGGCTGATTTTGCTGAATCCCGCACAACAGTGCGCACTTCAAAAACACCGCCGGCATAATTGTTCGGATGAGCCTGGATACGGACACGCACTTTCTCTTTGCCCTGCGTCAACTCG
>JAFGPC010000131.1 GCA_016926155.1 Sedimentisphaerales bacterium | reverse complement strand
GTTTCGAACGGGAATCACGCTGCCCTGGCAGAGTACGTGGTTTGCTCCGAAGGCGAACTACGGCGAATTTCTGATTGAAGACTGGAAAATCCGTAAATTTATTGACGACCGCTTTAACCGACAGCCTCCATACTCAGCAGTTGCCAAGGTGGAAATTGCCCGTACTCGGAATGAGGTCAAAGTAACCCTGCATACGGCCAGGCCCGGCATGGTGATCGGTCCTCGCGGTGCGGAAGTGGAGACGCTTAAGACCCAACTGGAGGAACTGGTAGACCGGAAGATCAATGTGAATGTGATAGAGATCAAAGAGCCGGCTCTGGATTCTACTCTGGTTGCCGAAAATATTGCACAACAATTGACCAAGCGAGCCTCTTACCGTCGTACAATGAAAATGGCCTGTGAAGCGGCGATCAATGCCGGGGCCAAGGGAGTTAAAGTGATTTGCGGCGGCCGACTGGCTGGAGCCGAAATTGCTCGAAGTGAAACACAGAAGCTGGGAAGTATTCCGTTGCAGACGCTCGATGCGGATGTGGATTATGGGGTAGCAACCGCCCGGACTACCTATGGAACCATTGGAATCAAGGTATGGATCTATAAGGGCAAGTACGGGGAAGAGCTGGAAGCGACTGTTCGTCCTCGTCGCAGCGCAAGGCCGCGCAGGGGCGGCGGAGGCGGCGGCCGATCAAGGAATGAGGCCCGAAGATCTCGTGTTGCGCCGGCCGAAAGGGCATCCGATTCGAAACATTCGGCAGGGACAAACACAGGCGAGAATCGAGAGAGCACCGAGCAGAGTTAACGGGGTGTATGTAGAGGAACCGTATCATGGCGTTAATGCCAAAACGAGTTAAATATCGTAAGCAACAACGCGGCAAGATGCATGGCCGGGCTTCCCGAACGAATTATGTGGCGTTTGGGGAATACGGATTGCAGGCCCTGCAGAGCCACTGGATTACCGGTCGACAGATCGAGGCCGGACGTGTGGCGGCAACGCACTTTTTACGGCGTGAAGGAAAAGTGTATATCCGTATTTTTCCGGATCATTCCTATTCGGCCAAACCGTTGGAAACGCGAATGGGAAAAGGTAAAGCCGAAGTAGCCGGCTGGGTTGCCCGTGTTAAACCCGGCACCGTGATGTTTGAAATCGGCGGTGTTTCGGAAGAAGTCGCCAAAACCGCATTATTGCGTGTTGCCCATAAAATGCCGATTCGCTGTCGGTTTGTGACTCGGAGACATTCGTTGTAACGGAGCGAAGATGAAAGCGGCACAACTGCGAGAATTGAGAGATGACGAGCTGACGGAAAAGCTCGATGAGCTGCAGAAACGGCTCTTTGAGTTGCGGGTTCAGTCCGTGACCGAGAAGATGGAAGATACGTGCGCCAAGCGAAATGTCCGCCGGGATATCGCAAGGGTCAGGACTATCATCAAGGAAAGACAGAGGAAGGGCCGGTAAAGACCCATGGAAGCCAAAGAGCAAAAACGAATATGGCAGGGCGTAGTCGTCAGCAAGAGCGGAAACAAGAGCATTACCGTTCAGATCGACTACAAAGTTAAGCACCCGAAGTATGGAAAGTATATCCGGCGACGAACCAAGCTGGGCGTACATGATGAACAGAATACCGCAGGCGTTGGCGATACAGTGGAGATTACGGAATGTCGGCCGATCAGCAAACGTAAAAGCTGGCGTCTTCTGGGCATCGTGAAAAAGGCAATCATTGAGTAAGGGACAAAACGGTGATTCAACAAGAGACAATGTTGGACATTGCCGATAACAGCGGCGTTAAGACGGCCCAGTGTATCAAGGTGCTGGGGCGAGGATCCAGTCGCCTGGGCAAATGCACCCGACCGACGGCATCGATTGGCGACATTATCTGTGTGGCGATCAAGAAACGTCTTCCGAGTTGTCAGCTCAATGACAAGAAGGTGCATAAAGCGGTAATCATTCGCACAAAATATCCTGTGCGTCGACCGGATGGAAGTTATGTGCGGTTTGACAGCAATGCCGCGGTGATGATCGACGGCGACGGCAATCCGATCGGGACTCGTATTTTCGGAGCGGTGGCCAGGGAATTGCGTGAAAAGAATTTTATGAAGATTGTCTCGTTGGCCAGTGAGGTGGTCTAAAGGGCGTATCGGAAACCAACCGGTAGAGAGTAATACAATGGCACGACATATTACCAAAGGCATGATGGTCCAAATCATTTCCGGCGACAATGCCGGGATGAGCGGCGAAGTGATGAAAGTGCTCCCGTCGAAAGACAGGGTTCTTGTTAAAGGGATCAATCTGGCTCACAAGCATGTTCGTCCTTCCCAGCAGAATCCGCAGGGAGGACGGATCCGCGTGGAGCGTCCGATCCACATCAGCAATCTATTGCCTCTGGATAAAAGCGGGAAAGGTTCCCGTGTGCGGTATGAGATGGATTCCAAAGGCGCCAAAAAACGTGTGACGACCGACGGACATAAAGTCTCGGAAGTGGTTCACACATCGGGAAAGAAGAAGTAAGGAAAAGCAGGGCAGTGGTTTGCCAGCCAGTAGCGAGATAAAATGATGTCGCGTTTGAAAGATGTTTACAAGTCGAAAGTGATTCCGGCGTTGATGGAACGATTCGGGTATACCAATATCAATGCTGTTCCGAAAATGGAAAAGGTGGTCGTTTCGATGGGAGTTGGCCGAGCCGTCCAGGACAAAAAGTTCATGGACACAGCGTTTCAGGACCTGACGATGATCACCGGCCAGAAACCACTGGTCTGTGCCGCCAAGAAAAGCGTTTCGAATTTTAAGGTTCGCGCCGGAGATAAGACGGGTTTGAAAGTAACACTGCGAAAAGAGCGCATGTACGAATTCATGGATCGCCTGATCAATCTGGCGATTCCCAGAGTGAAGGACTTCCGAGGTTTGAGTCCGAACAGTTTCGACGGACGGGGCAATTATTCAATGGGATTGAGCGAGCAGAGTGCGTTTCCCGAGATTGATCCGTCTCGTATTGTAAACACCCAGGGAATGAATATTGTTTTTATTACAACGGCAAATACGAATGAAGAAGGCCGCGAGTTGTTGCGCCAGTTCGGGATGCCCTTTAAGGACTAAAGAGAACCAGGTCAATTAGAAAAGGGATTGAGCCGGTTTTGGAGTAGTTGAATGTCGACGACAGCACTGGAAAACAAAGCAAGAAAACAACCGAAATTTCGCAGCCGGGGCTATACGCGTTGTAAGATCTGCGGGCGAGCCCGGGCGGTGTATCGAAAGTTTATGATTTGTCGGATATGTTTCCGGACGATGGCCAATACCGGTCAGATTCCGGGCGTAAAGAAAGCCAGTTGGTGAAAAATCGGATAGCAGGCCGTTTTTAACGGTCCTGTCCTTTGGAGTAAAGTATATGAGTCTGAGTGATCCGATTGCAGATATGTTGACACGGTTGCGGAATGCCGGACGAGTGGGTATGTCCCATGTTAAGATCCGTTCGTCGAAGGTGTGCCGGGGGATTGCCAAGGTTCTCAAGGACGAAGGGTACATTAAGGACTATGACGTTATCGATGACGGACAGCAGGGTGTGCTTCGTGTTGCTTTGAAATATTCCCGCACCGGAGAGCATGCCATCAGTGAAATTCGTCGGGTCAGCAAACCGGGTTGTCGAGTATACAGGAGCAAAGAAGACCTGCCCAACGTACTGGGAGGCCTGGGGATTGTGATCGTATCGACAAGCAAAGGCGTGGTCAGTGACAGAAAATGCCGCCAGGACAATGTGGGCGGTGAAGTACTTTGTACAGTGAGCTAATATGAGTCGGATAGGAAAAAAACCGGTAGCCATCCCGTCGGGAGTAAAGGTGGAAAAAAGCGGCCGTAAGGTCAAGGTGACCGGACCGAAGGGTACGCTTGAAATGCAGCATCATCCTTGGATCGAAGTCAAGGTAGAAGGGGATGCGGTGCAGATCATCAATCCAAAACCGGATATGCGGACCTATAAGGCCATGCATGGGACTATGCGATCCTTGATCCACAATATGGTTCTTGGTGTCAGCAAAGGATATGAACGGACGATGCAAATCTTCGGTACGGGATATAACGTCAAAGAACAAAGCGGCAAGCTTGTTCTGAATGTGGGATATTGCCATCCCGTTGAAGTGCCGATTCCCAAGAGCGTAAAAGTGGAAATCAAGACGCCCGCAACCCGTGGAAACGATGTTCCGGCGGTCTTTATCTGTTCCGGGCCAAACAAGCAGGAATTGGGGCAGTTTTTGGCGGTAGTTCGCAAGGTGCGTCCACCGGAACCCTATAAGGGCAAGGGTATTCGATACGCTGATGAGGTGGTTCGTCGCAAGGTTGGAAAAGCCTTTGCATCTGGTGGCTAATGGATGAAGGTTGTACCGTTGCATATAAGCGGCGATAGCGAATGATAGGGTAAAACGATGCAGTTGGATCGGATTAAGAAATCCAGAATAAGACGGAAATGGCGGGCACGCCGGAAGATTTTTGGCACAGCCGAGCGTCCTCGTTTGTCGGTTTTTCGGTCGAATCGACATATTTATGCACAGATTATTGATGATTTTGCAGGTGCTACGCTGGTTTCGGCCAGTACACGAAGCAAAAATTCGAGCGTTCAAGGAAACAAAAAAGCCGCCGCCGAAGTGGTCGGTGCGGCCATTGCCAAGGAAGCCCTGGGAGTGGGTATTAAGGCGGTCAGTTTCGACCGTAACCGATATCGGTATCACGGTCGTGTCAAAGCCCTGGCCGATGCAGCGCGAAAAGCAGGTCTGGCGTTTTAGCCGGAAGGACATCGGAACGATGTTGAGTGGAGATTGAAATTGGCGGACGAAGCAATCAGAACTGAAATCCAGAGCGAGCAACCGATCGAAGACACGGTGGTTAAGGTGTTTCGGTGTTCGAAGGTGGTCAAAGGCGGCCGACGGTTCAGTTTCGCCGCATTGGTTGTGGCCGGCGACCGTAATGGGATGGTGGGGATCGGATATGGAAAGGCCAACGAGGTGCCTCCTGCTGTGGAAAAGGCCGTGAAGGATGCAAAAAAGAATATGGTTCAAATCCCTCTGGTCAACGAGACGATTCCTCATGAAGTGGTCGGGAAATGCCGAGCGACTCAGGTAACCCTGGTTCCTGCCAGTGCCGGGACCGGCGTAATTGCCGGCTCGAGCGCTCGTGCTGTTCTTGAATACGCGGGTGTACGTAACGTATTGACCAAGATTTATGGGAGCACCTCAGCCAAAAATGTAGTCAAGGCGGTGATGGATGGACTGCTGCGGCTGCGTGACAAAGAGACGATCGAATCTCTGCGCGGGGTAGAGGTTGAAGTTGCAAAAAGGTGGTGACTCGAAGATGCTGAGCAACGAAATAACAGCAATTGCCGGTGCGGATAAGAAGAGTAAACGGCTGGGTCGTGGCAAAGGAACAGGTCACGGTAAGACGAGTGGACGAGGTCATAAAGGATCCGGGAGCCGAGCGGGATCTTTTGCCCGTGCCACGTATGAAGGTGGACAAATGCCGTTGTTCCGGCGATTGCCAAAACGCGGTTTTAATAATTTTAATTTTGCCAAGAGATATGAAATCGTGAATGTGTCTCAGCTGGAAAAGTTTTTCAGCGACGGCACAACGATCAGCGTCCAGGAGCTGGCCCAGGCCGGCCTGGTGGACAGTACCGACAGCCGGGTAAAAATTCTTGGCGACGGAGAACTGACCAAGAAACTGGATGTGGCGGCGCATAAGTTCAGTAAAAGCGCCGAACAGAAAATATCGGGCTGCGGAGGTTCGGTCAAAGTCGTGGCCTGAAACCCGAGGAAGCAGGAACAAGACAGGGACCAAGGACATGTTTAGACGGATTACCAACATATTTCGTGTTCCGGACCTGCGTAATAAGGTTCTGTTTACCATTGCGCTGCTGTGTATCTATCGGATTGGATTCCATATTTCGGTTCCCGGTTTCGATACAGGCGCTGCTATCCGTGCAAGTCAGCAGGAAGGCAGTAATCCGCTGGGCCAGGTGGCGGTGTATCTACAGATGTTCAGTGGTGGACGAATGGATCGGTCCAGTCTGTTCGGGTTGGGTATTATGCCCTATATTTCCGCCTCCATTATCCTGATGCTTCTGGGCGAGGTGCTTCCGGCCCTGCGAAAGCTTCGCGAAGAGGGGGCGGCCGGACATAAAAAGATTCAGGAATACACTCGATATCTGACTGTGCCGTTATGCCTGTTGCAATCCATGATGTTTATGAAGATGATGGGCGATGAAGCGTATGCCGGCATGGAGCGACGGGCCGTCTTTATGGGGATGGTCGGGATGACAGCGGGGACGATGTTCCTGATGTGGCTTGGAGAGCAAATCGATGAGTACGGGATCGGCAACGGGATCAGCCTGATCATCATGGCGGGCATTGTGGCCCGGATGCCAATGGCCATTGCCGATGTATATCGAAAAACCGAATTCCGGGTTGGCGCTTCGGAAGGCGCTTATGGACCGGGGACGATCGTGGTTCTGATCGCAGCATTTATATTTGTTGTGGCCGGAGCTATTCTGATAACGCAGGGACAAAGGCGTATTCCGATTCAGCAGGCCAAGCAGATGCGCGGAAGACGCATGTATGGCGGTCAACGTCATTATTTGCCTTTGCGAGTTAATCACGGTGGTGTAATGCCCATTATCTTCGCATCGAGCTTGATGATGTTCCCGCCGATTATTATTCAATGGCTTGGACGCATTGAAGCGATCGGTGGTTCTCGAGTCTTTGGCTGGATCGACGGCGCCTTTAAATCAACAGCATACACATATAACGTATTATATGTACTCTTGATCTTCCTGTTTGCGTATTTCTGGACGACAGTTCAGTTTCAGCCAAAGGATATGGCCAAACGTCTCCGTGATTCAGGCAGTTTTATACCCGGTTTACGGCCGGGGCACAGGACCGCCGAATACCTGGAAACGGTGATGGTTCGCATTACGTTTTATGGTGCGGCCTTTCTGGCCTTAATTGCCGTTGTGCCGACTTTGGTTGTACAGCTATTGGATGTGGATTTTCGAATCGCCATGTTCCTGGGTGGTACGGGATTATTGATTGTGGTCAGTGTGTCGCTGGATCTGGTGCAGCGAATTGAAGCGAACCTGATTATGCGGAACTATGAGGGATTCAGTGAATCAGGACGAATACGAGGAGCGTACAGTTGAGATTGATTTTATGTGGACCTCCCGGGGCCGGAAAAGGCACCCAGTGCAAACGAATCGTTGACAAGTATGCCTTGACGCACTTGTCCAGCGGGGATATTCTGCGGGCCGAACGGGCCGCTGGGACCGAACTGGGAAAAAAGGCGCAAGGCTATATGGACACTGGCGCGCTGGTTCCTGATGATGTAATTATCGGGATGATGATTGGGGCGATCAAGAAAGCGGCCGGCAACTATGTGCTGGATGGTTTTCCCCGTACCCTGCCGCAGGCCGAAGGACTGGACAAGGCGCTGCGGGAAGCGGGCGAGAAGGTGGACGCCATTGTCAATTTGCTTGTAGACGATGAGGTGATTGAGAAACGGCTGACGGGTCGAAGAAGTTGTCCCACGTGTGGAGCGGTATATCACATTGAAAACCTTCCGCCCAAGGTGGATGGACAATGCGATAAAAGTTGCGGCCAATTGGTTCAACGGGACGATGACAAACCGGATGTCGTACGGAATCGGCTGAAAACCTATCACGAGCAAACCGAGGCAGTGGTGGGTTTTTATGAAGCCGAAGGCCGTTCGATTTTAAATATTAATGCTGATCGGGATATTGACGAGGTGACGACAGCGGTTTTTGCTGCATTAAATAAGATAGACGGGTAGGTTGAGCGGCTATGGCGATCACGCTCAGAAGTTCCAGAGAAATCGAAATGCTCCGCCGGTCTGGATCGCTTGTGGCGGAAGTTCTTTCAAAATTATGTGATGTGGTAGAGCCTGGCGTAAGTACGGCCGATCTGGATGAACTGGCAATGACAATGACGAAAGCCGCCGGTGCTGTCGCCTTGTTCAAGGGCGTTCGAAGTCCATATGCCAAAAAGCCATTCCCCGGTGCGATTTGTGCATCGGTTAACGAGCAGGTGGTCCATGGTATTCCGTCGCCGAAGGTTATACTCAAGGCAGGTGATATTCTCAGTGTCGATTTCGGTGTCAAACTGGCCGGGTATTGCGGAGATGCGGCGATCACGGTTGGGATTGGGAAAATCGCTCCGGATCGGCAAAAATTGATGGATATTACAAGGCGTTTGCTGGATATCGCCGTGGACATGATTGCTCCGGGAATTCAATGGAGCCAAATTGCCGGGGCCATGGAAGCCTGTGCCGAAGAGGCCGGTTTTTCGGTGGTGAAGGATTTCGTAGGACATGGTATCGGCACGGAAATGCATGAAGATCCAAAGTTGCCGAACTATGTAAGCCGGGAGTTACTCCGCAATGACATCCTTCTCAAGGAAGGCATGATTCTGGCGGTTGAACCGATGGTTAACTCCGGCAGCAGCGTCGTTCAGACGTTGAGAGATGGATGGACGGTAATTACAAAAGACCGGAAGTGTTCGGCTCATTTTGAGCATACAATTGCTGTTGTTAACAGTGGCAGCGAAGTCTTGACCCTACTGTAGCCCGCAGTTTGGTCAAAAGAAGTTACAGGGCAGAAGGTGTGTATGCCCAAGAAAGATTCGATACGAGTCGAAGGAAGGGTATTGGATGCGTTGCCCAATGCGATGTTCCGCGTGGAGTTGGAATCAGGGCATCAGATTCTGGCTCACGTTTCGGGGAAGATGCGGATGCATTTCATCCGAATATTACCCGGGGATCAGGTAACAGTGGAAATGAGCCCATACGATCTGACCCGAGGCCGAATCGTTCTGAGAAATTAGACAGTATGACAGAGAAATTGATGGTAGAATCATGAAAGTGCGAACCAGCGTAAAACGAATTTGTGAGAATTGCAAGGTGATTCGTCGCAAGGGTGTGGTGCGGGTGATCTGTTCAGCCGATCCTCGCCACAAACAACGACAGGGATAACCGGGCTATTGAACGAATAAAGAGAAAGAGCAGGAGTTTTTATGCCGCGTATTGTAGGTGTTGACGTTCCCAATGACAAACCGGTATGGATTGCTTTAACGTATATCCATGGTATTGGTCGGTATACGGCGGAACGGATATTGAAAGAGGCAGCGATTGAGCGCGATGTACGGGCGGGTAAGCTAAACGAAGATGAGGTGAGCCGCATTGCCCAGATTATAGACAGGGATTATATTGTGGAAGGCCAATTACGAAGACAGATATCGCAGAATGTCACACGACTACGCGATATTGCCTGTTATCGGGGCATTCGACATCGTCGTGGCCTTCCAGTACGCGGTCAGCAGACACAGAGCAACGCCCGCACGAGAAAGGGCCCGCGTAAAACCGTGGCCGGCAAAAAGGGCGTAAAGGAAATGCGGTAATTCCAATACGGGATCAAGATAAACAAGGGTAAACACGGCTCATGGCACGAACAACCAAACGAAAAATACGAAGAAATGTAGTCAAAGGGGTTGCTCATATCAAGGCATCCTTTAATAATACGCTGATTACGATTACCGATACGGACGGGAATGCCTTGTGTCGCGATTCGGGGGGAACAGTGGGCTTCAAAGGTTCGCGGAAAAGCACGCCTTTTGCCGCTCAGCGAGCGGCGGAAAAGTGCGCACGAACCGCTATGCGATATGGCGTTCGTGAAGTGGAAATCAAGGTGAAAGGGCCGGGTTCCGGTCGAGAATCAGCGATTAGCGCTATGCAGGCGGCCGGATTGAGGATTTCCTCCATAGAGGATGTCACACCGATCCCACACAATGGTTGTCGTCCCCGAAAGCGAAGACGTGTATAAGAGACGTTAATATCAAGGGAAAATCAAGATTTTTTAAGACAGGAAAATATGGCACGTTATCTTGGATCATCCTGTAAGCATTGTCGCCGTGAAGGCATGAAACTGATGCTCAAGGGCGTACGTTGTGAAACGGCTAAATGTGCGATCGAAAAACACGAGCGTCAAATGGCTCCGGGAATGCACGGTTGGCGGCGAGGTCGGGGCAGCAATTATGCTGTTCGCCTTCGTGAAAAACAGAAAGTCAAGCGATACTATGGGTTGCTGGAAAAGCAGTTTATGGGCTATTTTAAAGAGGCATCTCGTGGAAAGGGAAACACGGGAGAGGCATTACTGCGTTTGTTGGAACGACGGTTGGACAACGTGGTTTATAAACTCAATTTTGCCCCTTCCCGCAAGGCTGCTCGACAGTTGATCTCACATGGGCATATCTATTTAAATGGTCGTAAGGCCGATATTCCTGATATTACCGTTAAAATCGGTGATAAAATCACCGTCAAGAACAACGAACGGAGCCGAAAGCAAATCAAGCATCAATTGGAAGCCAATCCGAACTTTACTGTTCAAGGGTGGCTGCAGTTGGATGCGGAAAAGCCGGCCGCAACTATTGTGTCTATGCCGACACGGGAAGATATTCAACTTGTCATTGAAGAAAATCTGGTTGTGGAATTCTGCTCCAGATAAACAGAAACAAGGTAGCGAGTAACAGAGAGTAGCTCCTTCTCTTTGGCCGGAGTTGGGATGCTGAGAACATTTGCTGCTATATGGGAGGCCATCAATGCGGATAACCTGGAGAGGACTGGAACTACCGACGCGGATCGAAAAAGACAGAGATATTTCGACCGAGCGGTATGGACGTTTCTATATCGAGCCTTTTGAGCGTGGATTCGGAACAACGATAGGCAACAGCCTGCGTCGTGTTCTTTTGTCTTCGCTAGAAGGCAGCGCTGTAACGTCCATCAAGATTCGTGGCGTCGATCACGAGTTTACGACGATTAAAGGTGTGCTCGAGGATGTGACCGATATTGTTCTGAATGTCAAGAAATTGATTGTTCGCTTACAACAGGACAACGGACCCAAGACAATCAAAGTCGCTTCCTCGAAGGCGGGCCCTGTAACAGCGGGAATGATTGAGTGCGACGCATCCGTCACAATCGTAAACAAGGATCTCGTTCTGGTGACACTAACCGAAGATGTATCCTTTGAAATGGAAATGGAAGTCCATAACGGACGCGGATATACGACGGCAGAGGAGCGTCTGAACGAACAGGATCGCTTTGATCAGGAAGCTGGCCGTATTGAAGTGGACGCCATTTTTTCACCGGTTTTACGAGTTCGATATAAGACAGAGGACACACGTGTAGGGCAGCGGACGAACTATGACAAGCTGATCTTGGAAATATGGACGGACGGAACGGTAACACCGGAGATGGCGCTTGTCGAATCGGGGAAAATACTTCGTAAGTACGTTAATCCCTTTGTTCAGTACACGGAAGTAGGCCAGGCTACCGTGGAACAGGATGACCTGAAAGATGAGCAGGAAGTTCAAAAGGATGAAGAATTACAGGCCAAGCTGGTAACACCGATTGATTCACTGGATTTGACGGTTCGTTCCAGGAACTGTCTCGAAACCCATCATGTGGAAACAGTCGGTCAATTGGTCAGAATGACAGAAGCGGATTTGCTGAAAATCCGAAGTTTTGGAAAGACAAGTTTACGAGAAATTCAAAGAAAGCTTGCCGATATGGGATTATCATTGGGTATGACCGATGTATAACTGAATCGGTTTCCGAGAATCATAGCAGGCAGGCGAGATGAGTAAGGATTGAGAATATGCGTCATAGAGTAGCAGGGCGGCATTTAAGTCGAACCAGCGCGCATCGATTGGCTTTACGGCGAAATATGGCCTCGTCTCTGTTTGAGCACGAGACGATTTCAACTACGCTGCCGAAGGCCAAAGAGGTGCAGGGTTTTGCAGAGAAGTTGATTACACTGGCGAAAAAGGGTGATTTGGCCGCTCGTCGTCGTGCGATTTCCATGTTGAACGATCGGGCCATCGTAAAAGAAGAAGACGGTGAAATGGTAAGAACCGGTTCAGTGATCGGAAAGCTTTTTAGTGAAATCGGTCCTCGATACTTAGATCGTCCCGGTGGATATACTCGGATTGTTCGCCTCAGTAAGAAACGCCTCGGCGATAATGGTCAGTTAGTGCTGCTGCAACTGGTGGGTCAGGAAAAAAAATCGGGCCGGAAAAAAAAGAAGAAAAAGAATTGATTCAAGCCGGCCGTGAATGATTTGACGTGTTAGACAGGATTACTGAAAATGACGGGAAGTGAATGTATCTTTTGTAAGATCATTGCAGGTAATATCCCGTGTTATAAGATTTATGAAGACGATATGACATTGGCCTTTTTAGATGTTGGTCCGATCAGCACAGGTCATACGCTTATCGTACCCAAAGAACATTACAAAAAACTACATGAGTGTCCGGCTAAGGTTCTAGCTGCCGTCAGTGAAATCATCGGTATGATTGCTGGTGTAATAGTCGAAACGATGGAATCCGATGGCTATAATGTTCTCTGTAACAACGGTCGTTCCGCCGGGCAAATTGTCGATCATGTTCATTTTCATGTGATTCCTCGCAACTTCGACGACGGAGTTTTTAATCGCTGGCCGAAATTCGAATATCAGCCAGGGCAGGCTGAGAAGGTTGCCGCAAAGATACGAGAGAAACTCTGACTTTCGTGATTGCGAAACACAGAAGATTTTGATAGGGTAATTTATAATGGATCGCGGGGTAGAGCAGTCTGGTAGCTCGTCGGGCTCATAACCCGGAGGTCACAGGTTCGAATCCTGTCCCCGCTAGTGCTTGTAAATAAAGGACTTGCATTGATTTGCGAGTCCTTTTTTTTGTGGGCAAAAAGTCGAATTTGTACCCCACTTTGTACCCTGCCAGCCCAAGAAAGGGTGACCCGCTCCCCGTTTCTGGACCATTCTTGATGAGATTTTTCGTTATCCAACTCGGTTATATTCCTGAGGCGAAGCCGGAGGAATACAACGTCGCGCGAACTCCCGGGGCGTCAGGTTATCCAATGAACTATGCGGCCTGATGGGAAAGATATTCGGGGGCAATATTGCCAAAATTATGGGAGGAAAAGTTATATATGATGAGGAGAAGATGCTTGAAGGTCTTCTGAAGGAATAGAAATGTGCTATTGCTTCTTCTGTAGTGGACATTATGTGCCTTGCTCTTTCTGTGAACATTAGAAGGGAAAGAAATCGTGTTAAAAGATGATAGTATCCATTTTTGAATATGGAATCACCTTTCTGCTCTTAGCTTCAAGTCAGTTAGAGTCAACGCATATCGGAAATTACTCGGCTTTAATCTGGTATTGTTGATATACCATCCGTTGCATTTTGCATCTACCTATGATATCTTTTTAGAGGAAATGGAAAATACAGAACAAAATGTTATTTTACAGTCGATCAGTGAAGGTGTTTTTACAGTCGATTTAGACTGGCGGATCACTTCCTTTAACAGGGGGGCAGAAGAAATCACGGGCATTCGGCAACAGGATGCGATCGGAAAATATTGTCGGGACGTTCTGCGGGCGGATATTTGTGAAAGCGGCTGCACGCTGGCAGAGACAATGCGAACCGGCAAACCTATCATGAATAAGGCCGTTCAAATCATTGATGCAAAAGGCAAAAGAAAAGCCATAGCCATATCGACAGCCTTGTTTAAGGATTCACGGGGTAAGGTCATTGGAGGAGTAGAGACGTTTCGAGATACCAGTGCGATTGAACAACTCCGCAAGGAGATTGCCGGTAGGTACTCATGTGAAGACATAATCAGTCAAAGCCATATAATGCAGAATCTCTTTACCATTTTGCCGAATATTGCTGAAAGTAATACGACAACGTTAATTGAAGGTGAGAGTGGCACCGGCAAGGAACTGTTTGCCAGGGCTATTCATAATTTAAGTTTCCGCAAGGATAAACCATTCGTTGTAGTGAATTGTGGTGCCCTCCCTGATACGCTCTTGGAATCTGAGTTGTTTGGTTATAAAGCGGGAGCGTTTACCGATGCCAAAAAGGACAAACCCGGTCGATTTGCCTTAGCCGAAGGCGGTACAATCTTTCTGGACGAGATCGGAGATATTTCTGTTTCTGTTCAGGTTAAACTACTGCGAGTTCTACAGGATAAGACCTATGACTTGGTCGGCGGCATTTCTCCTATGAGGGCTGATGTTCGTATCATCACAGCCACAAATAAAAAGCTTGATGAACTCGTGAAAGAGGGCAAGTTTCGAGAAGACCTGTATTATCGGATCAATGTGATGAAATTGGAATTGCCTCCCCTAAGAGACAGGAAAGAAGATATACCCATATTAGTCGAGCACTTTATTGCCAGATTTAATCGGCTGCACAACAAGAATATCTGCTGCGTAACAAATGAAGTAACAGCGGCACTATTGTCTTATGATTATCCTGGCAATATCCGAGAGCTGGAAAATATTATCGAGCACTGTTTTGTTTTGTGCGAAGGCGAGATAATAGAAGTCAAACATCTACCTTCCTCTGTCTGTCCGGTTTTGAAAAACGAAATCGCACAGAATAGTGAACCTGCAACAATCAAGCAGGTTGAAATTGCTCTTATACAACAGGCACTGAAACGAAACAAGGGCAACAAAACCACCGCGGCCAAGCAGCTTGGAATCGATAAAAGTACCTTATACCGTAAAATGAAGGCATTGGATATATCCAAGCCTGAATCGTAAATTGACGGAAAATGTGTCGCAATGTGCAATTCCTATGTATGTAAAAGAGTCGCAATGTGCAATCAACACTCTATCGCCTGCCGGGAGTTCAGTTATATTATATTTTCTGTAAAGCTTTAAAATATATAGACTTAGAGTTCTAATTCTCTTTCTTCCTCTTTTCAGGCATATCAATTGCTCGAGTACCTTTGAAAGGCTGACTCTATGAAAATAGCAATACCAGTCTATGGTGAATATGTTTCGAATGTATTCGATTTTGCTCATAAGCTTTTACTGGTGGATGTTGAAAACGGCAAAGAAACGAATCGTTCTGAGATTGTTCTGGAGAGCAAATTTCTACCGCAGCGTGCGGTTCAGTTGAAAAATCTTGGAGCAGATGTACTTGTTTGTGGAGCGATTTCGCAAGAACTGGCAAATATGGTTTTATCGTCGGGAATCATAGTTTTTCCGTTTATTACCGGAAATGTTGAAAATGTACTTAACTCCTATCTGGCCGGACAAATGGTGAAGTCAGAGTTTCGTATGCCAGGATACCGGTCCGGTGCACCAAGAGGCCTTGGGAGGCAACGGCGATGTTGTCGATGGCAAGGCGGACGGTACTAAAATGAATTTGGAGTGTTACGTCGAAAGGTTTGATCCAACCGCGAGGGACAGAATCTAAGCAGGGATTTGTGCTTTGAAACGAAACTACTTCCCAAAGTAGGAAAGGAAAAGTGAAAATGAAGATTGTGGTAACAGCTCAAGGCCAAGAGCTTTCAAGCGAAATTGACCTCCGGTTTGGAAGAACCAAATGGCTGATCGTTATTGATACGGAAACCGGAGATTTTGAAACGCATAACAATGAGGTAAATCTGAATGCTGTTCAGGGGGCAGGGATTCAGACCGGGCAGAATATCGCAAATCTTGATGTCGAAGCGGTGATAACCGGTAATGTCGGCCCCAATGCGTTTAAGACACTTACCGCGGCAGGCGTCAAGATATTTCTCACGGAGAAACAAGCGGTTGCCGAGGCGGTGAACTCATTCAAGGCGGGAAAATTACATGAAATAGACACTGCGAACGTTGAAGGCCATTGGGTGTAGAAATTTAAAGGAACGGACTGACGAATGCGTGTCTATCTAGGTTGTAAAATTGGAGATAAGGTTTTGCAGAAGACAAACGCATTCAAAGGAGAAAAAGAAAATGCCCGGATTTGATGGTACAGGTCCGCAAGGCAGAGGTCCTCTGACAGGAAGAGGAAGGGGTTTCTGTGTGTTGCAGGAATCAAAAGGTAGCCCCGGTCATGTGAAGGGTTTTGTGGGCATACAGGGCATACCAGTAAGCAATATGAATACTAATCAAACAGCAGAACAGGAGGTGATTACTATGCCGTTTGGAGATGGAACAGGTCCGGGGGGATTTGGCCCAATGACCGGGAGAGCAGCGGGATTTTGTGCAGGTTATCCGGTTCCGGGGTATATTAATCCTGCTGTTGGCAGATTAGGCTTCTATGGCCCTGTTGGTTATGGTTCCCCTTATGCCTGTTGGGTAAGTCCGTGGCTTCGTAGAAGGTTCGGTTTTGGCCTTGGTTTTGGTCGAGGCAGAGGCAGAGGCCGCGGTCGAGTTGGATTCTGATGGTAAATTCCAATTGGTAAGTGGTTGTAGAAAGGAAGGTTTATATGCCAAGAGGTAACGATACAGGTCCCTTCGGTCAAGGTCCAGGTACAGGCCGAGGTATGGGCCGAGGACAGGGGCAAGGCAAAGGCAGAATGGGCGGACCTATGGCTGCAGGACCGGGCGGAAATTGTGTATGCCCAAGCTGTGGCGCGGCAGTTACTCATATTGCCGGACAACCTTGCAATCAGATAAACTGTCCAAAATGTGGAACAAAAATGATAAGAAGTTAGTTGAAAGGAAATTTATTATGCCAGGTGGAGATAGAACAGGTCCTGCTGGGATGGGGCCAATGACAGGCAGAGCGGCGGGTTTTTGTGTAGGCTATCCGGTGCCTGGATATGCAAATCCTGTTGGCGGACGCGGTTTTTTTGGACGAGGCCGAGGTTTCGGTGGTGGTGGTTGGGGTCGCCGTAACTGGTATTATGCCACCGGACTTCCCGGATGGGCCAGAGCCGGATACGGCTGGCCGGCTGGTGGTAGTGTAGATCCATTTGTCTATGGAGCAGCACCTTTGGCTCCCGGAGTAACTGCTCAGCAGGAACTCGAAGGTTTAAAAGGTCAAGCGGAGTATTTTGAGGATGCTCTTGACGGGATCAAAAAACGTATAGAAGAACTCGAAAGCCAGAAAAACAGAAAAGAATAAGACAAACCGTAGAAAAAGTTCGTTGTAGCAAAATAGGTTGAGACAAGTTTTCTTGCCTTTACGGCAGCAATACGATTCGTTTTATCTCTTCAGATGATAAGTGAGGAGACATAACAATGCCACTATTTGAGTACGAGTGTAATAAATGCGGGCATAAAACCGAATTTTTAGAGAAGAGCGACAACAAAAAGAAACATGTATGTGAAAAATGCGGAAGTTCAGATATGCAGAAAGTCTTTTCCACATTTTTTGCAGGCAGTGGTTCGAAATCATCAAGCTGTCCGACCGGGACCTGCCCATTGAATTAGAAAGGTTGTCTTATGAAAATTGCGGTAACATCAACCGGTCCTGCGCTGGATGACAATGTGGAGGTCCGATTTGGGAGATGTGCGTATTTTTTACTTATCGATACTGAAACAATGCAATTTGAGGCGATGGAAAATCCCAATATTGCCCTGGGCGGCGGTGCGGGCATTCAGTCTGCCCAACTTATGTCGGAAAAAGGTGTAGCTGCCGTGCTGACCGGCAACTGTGGCCCCAATGCTTTTAATGTTTTCGGTCAGGCGGGAATCCGGGTTATCGTGGGTGTCAGTGGATCTGTACGTCATACCGTAGAACAATTCAAAACAGGTGCCCTGGCGTCTGTTTCAGGCCCCAATGTCGCCAGCCATTTTGGTATGGGAGGTGGCGGTATGGGAAGAGGTGGTGGAATGGGAGGTGGTATGGGTAGAGGTGGCATGGGTCGAGGTGGTGGTATGGGACGTGGTATGGGTATGGCAGGGCAGATTAATATGCCATCGCCCGGACCGGAGATGGAAAATTCCGGAGTATCTATTCCCGTTCAGGAATTGGCCCAGCTAAAACAGCAGGCACAGATACTTGAACAACAAACACAGCAATTGTATAAAAGAATACGTCAGCTTGAGAATGGCTGCAGAGTGGTTGCGGTTATTGATTCTAAAAAATGCACGGGCTGCGGTGTTTGTGTTGATGTATGTGATGCAGGCGCCATTGAAATTAACCGACAGGCAATTGTGAATGAACAGCTTTGTACCGGCTGTGCGGCTTGTGTGCCACAATGTCCCAATCAGGCTATCACAATAACCTTTAGCGAATAACAAAAAATGCCTTTGAAGACAAGAGATAGTTTTATCACAATACCAGATGTCAAAAGAAGAGGTAGGAAGTGTAAGTGTAAAATCAGTCTGAGTTGATGTAAAAATGGAACAAAGGGTAGAAGGGAGCGAGTATAAACCTTCGATGTGCACAATGTGAGAGTAAAGAATGCCGTAATGGTAAAGATTGTTTTTTGCAAGCTGACATTCATAAGCGGTTATATGAAAACGATTTTTTGACAGAATTACACAGGATCGCTTCCTCTGTTGAGGGGCAATATTACTGCAGGGAAACGCGCATAAACGAGACGATTCTTTTTGCGGAAAAATTGGGATGCAAAAAAATAGGATTGGCCTTTTGTATTGGTTTAAGTAACGAGGCGAAGATTCTTGAGGAAATTTTCTCCAAGCATTTTGAAGTTGTATCTGTGTGCTGCAAAGTTGGCGGAATAGACAAAAAGAAATTCATATTACATCAAATCGCACCGCAAGCCAAAGAGATCATGTGCAATCCGGCGGGACAGGCTACATTGCTAAACGAAGCCGGTACAGAATTAAATATCATTTGCGGACTCTGTGTTGGCCATGATGCCATTTTCGCAAAAGTCTCAGATGCTCCCGTAACAACGCTGATCGTCAAAGATCGAGTACTGGCGCACAATCCGGCGGCAGCGGTTTACTGTCAATACATTCGTAAACGGTTTTATAATGATACAGAGGAAGATAAATGATGGATGCGGTCCTTGATGCCAAAGACGTGATTGTTGGATTTCACCGCGATGGATACCGGATAGATAAAACGTCTGAGCCAATGAACAGATACACAAAATGGGATATCCTGCAAGGGAATCATTGGTGCAACCCCAAACCGGTTTGTTTCGATTCTCTACCGCAACATGGTTGGATAGCAAAAGATAAATTTAACTGGAATACATTTACTTCAGGCGCGGAGTCGATTTGACATGAAAATAGCGATCGCCAGCGGTAAAGGAGGTACAGGGAAGACTACAATTGCCACGAATCTGGCAGTTTCACTCTTGCACGCAGGACAAAGGGTTCAGTATCTGGATTGTGACGCAGAAGAGCCCAATGGCCATATCTTTTTAAAACCCTTAATCGATAGCACAGAAGAGATCACTGTTGGAGTGCCTGAAGTTGACATGGCCAAATGCACAGGTTGCGGGAAATGTGGCCGACTCTGTCAATACAGCGCCATCATCTGTCTGAAGGATAAACCGCTCGTCTTTGAACAGTTATGCCATTCCTGCGGCGGGTGTATGGCGGTCTGCCCGGAGGGAGCTGTTATAGAAAAACAACGCAAAATCGGGATAGCGGAGTTCGGTACCTCCAATGGAGTATATTTCGGTCACGGGAGACTCGACATAGGTGCAATTCAGACGCCGGCAGTCATCAAATATGTGAAAAAAAGGATTAAAAACGATATAATTAATATTATTGATGCCCCGCCGGGGACATCCTGCCCTGTTATTGAAGCAATAAAGGGCAGTGATTTTGTTATCTTGGTGACAGAGCCGACACCTTTTGGTCTAAATGATCTTGCTTTGGCAGTTGGTATGGTCAGAGAGCTGAAGCTGCCCTTCGCGGTTGCCATAAATCGCAGTGATATTGGTAATGATGCAGTACTTCAATATTGCCATCAGGAGAATATTGAAGTGCTCGTGCAAATCCCCAACGACCGCAAAATCGCCGAAAACTATTCACGAGGCGTGATGATCGTGGAAGCTATGCCTGATTATAAAGAGAAATTTTTAAAACTATATGAAGATATAGAAAAAAGGATGAAAATCAATTGAAACATGATCCGGATTTCATGGAGAAAATAACCCAAGATTTGGAAGCCCGCAAGGCAGCGGCTAGAATTCTGAATGTCGGTGTAATGGCCGACAGCAATGAGTTAAAAAAAGCATACAGAAAAACCGCAACCGAACATCATCCGGATCATAACGGCAATACTCCTGAGGCAAACAAAAAGTTTATTCTGATTAAATGTGCGTATGATCTGCTAGCTTTTGATAAATTCAATGATAAGTTACTCCAGGAGATCAATACGTGGCCGGGCGTGCCGGAAGACAATAAATACAATCTAGATAATCCATGGGGGCATTTTCTGTGGTGGAGGGAAAAGTTTTATGCATCTGAAATAAAGAACGAGAGATCTAATGAAAAAAAACGTTCTTCTTGTATTTAACAAGAGAGTAAATCGCAAAATGTACCTGTTTGATCATATTCCGATTAGACGGATTGATAATAAGCAACCGCCAGTCATATTGGCGGCATAAAAATCGGAACAATAAACAAATACTGTGGATTCGTGTATATACCATTTCCATGGCTGCATTTGAAATAATGGAGGTCGAAATGTATGCAACATGAAAGAGCATACATATTTAAGAACACGGTGTCTCAAAAAAATGGGGAATCTGCGAAAGTACAATTTAGCAGTCTCGAACGGATGGAAATCGAGCCGGCTGCTGAATTTGGGGGCGGCGGGAAAGCCATGAATCCAGAGGAGATGTTCGTTGCCGCGATAAATGGTTGTCTGATGAACACATTTTTCTATTTTGTTCGAAAATTCAAAATTGAGTTTTTATCCTATAATTCACTGGCAGAGGGGCGTCTTGAAAAGCAATCCGACGGATTTCGGTTTATCAGTGTCAAGGTTCGGGCAAGGATTGCGTTGTCGGAAATTGAATCCTTTGAAAAAGTACATGAGGCAGGCCGGTTGGCTGAAAAATACTGTCTTGTATCCCGTTCAGTAGCCTGTCCTGTGGATTATAAGCTGGAGATTGAAAGTAAAGAATAAGCTGACGGGAGAAGAAATACTATGCTATGGATGAATCAGGATTTGTGTGTCGGATGTGATATTTGTGTAAATGAATATAACCATATCTCGAATTAAGAGTATGAAAAGTGGTCTGGGCAAAGAAATATAATCTCCACAGAAGCATGGATATGTAACCTATCTGTATCTGTATTCGCTTACGGAAAAAGGTGTTCTTTATGAAAGAATTTGTAGTTATCAGCGGTAAAGGCGGGACGGGTAAAACAAGTATAACTGCGGCATTTGCTTCGCTGGCTTCCAATGCGGTGCTTGCCGACTGTGATGTTGACGCGGCCGATTTACACCTTGTTTTAGAGCCGAAGATCAAGCAGGAATCGGATTTTTCCGGAGGCAAACAGGCTTCCATTGTTGTTGAAAAATGTATAGGGTGCGGACGGTGCTCCAAGATGTGCAGGTTCGATGCGATACAACTCAATGGTCCGGGAAACCAGATCGTAGGAAAGACTTATACCGTAGATCCGATTTCCTGTGAAGGTTGTAAGGTGTGTGTAGAGTTCTGTCCGGTTGACGCCATCTCTTTTAAGCCTGCCATAAATGGAAAATGGTTTATTTCCGATACCCGATTCGGCCCAATGGTACACGCAAAATTGGGGATTGCGGAAGAAAACAGCGGAAAACTTGTAACGCTGATCCGTAAAGAGGCTAAAAGAATAGCGGAAGAACAGAAGAAAGATTTGGTGGTGATCGACGGTTCGCCGGGGATTGGTTGTCCTGTAATTGCTTCCATTACAGGGGCGGATGTGGTGCTTGTAGTGACAGAACCGACACTATCGGGCAAACATGATTTGGAACGTGTAGCCCAGCTGACCAGTAATTTTGGAATCAAGACACTGATTTGCATCAATAAGGCAGATGTCAATCCGGAAATGAGCCGCAATATCGCTAACGATTCGGAAAAAATGGGATTAAAGGTTGTTGGAAAAATTCCTTACGACGAAGCTTTTACGAAAGCGCAGATAATGAAAGCAACACTGATTGAGTATACGGGCGGAGAGATTGCGGGGATCGTCAGGGCGTTATGGAGAGAGGTTGTGTATGCTTTGGAGTGAATGAATCAATCAATTGGATTTTAAAGATTTATCACAGGAAGGCTAGGGAAATGAAAAACACAATTCTTAAAAACTGAAAGGCATGTGGGAACGTGTTTGATCAATTAAGCCCACAATACCAAATGGTATTGAATGAAAATATCCAACGCCTGTCCTTTGGACAGGCCGAATGAACGATCGAGGAATCTGTAAATATGAAAAAAAAGGCCGTACAAGTCCAGAACAATCAGAAACAGCAGATGGAAGTCGAGCAAGGCCAGATTCGCCATCGAATGAGTCAGATTAAACATAAAATACTCATTCTTTCCGGAAAAGGCGGCGTGGGTAAAAGCACTGTAGCGGCCAATCTTGCGGTTTCGTTATCTTTGGCAGGTAAGAAAGTCGGATTATTGGATATTGATATTCATGGGCCAAGCATCCCCAAAATTCTTAATGTGGAGGATAAAAAATTAATGGCTTTTGGTGAGGCTCTGATGCCTGTTCCTGTGTCAGCCAATTTGGTTGTAATGTCCATAGGATTTATGCTTCACAATAGCGACGATCCAATCATATGGCGGGGCCCGATGAAATATCAGATGATCAAGCAGTTTCTCAAGGATGT
>JAFGPC010000130.1 GCA_016926155.1 Sedimentisphaerales bacterium | reverse complement strand
TCCTTGCCGGACTTCATCACATCCGAATTGGTGATAATCGCTGTATCGTGATTGCCCATAATCAAATGGACCTGATCGGGGTAGTCTATCTTGTATTGGAGCACATTATCGAACAGTTCGTAAGACAGGCAGCCGCCCTGATCATCTTCGGGACCGCCGTGAAGGATTTCATGCAGCACTACACGGCGGTCCGGGTGGTTGTCAAGGTCGGCATATTTGACAATTCGCTCAAAATTGCGTCGATGCCCGTGGAGGTCGCCGGTAATGATCACATCTCCCTGTTCGGGCAACTTAATGACATTACCTTTTCGATAGCGCCCCGAGCGGTTGATCTCGGTGGCTTTTTTACATCGCTCAATCATCATCCTTGCCTGAGTTTACGGCATTGTTTCCGTTGGCCACCCTTGAGCCGGACAGCTTGCTGCCGAAGATTTCTCGGATCATGACATCGAAACGCGAGATAATCTCGGACATATTGGCCGGTCGCTTGGCCGGGTCTTCCTGGACGCAATCCATTACGATCTGGGAGACCTCGCGGGGGATCTGGCGGTAGATTTCATGGGGCGCCCGGAAGCCTTTTTTCTGTTTCTGCATGGCGCTGAGACCGATATCGGTCTTCTTGGCGATCAGGGTGGGCACGTTTTTGCCGGTCAGGGCCCAGTACATCGTAGCGCCGAAGTTAAAGATGTCGGTCCGATGGCTCAGATGCTTGCGGTGGACCTGTTCGGGGGCGATGTAGTCGGGGGTGCCCTGGATACGGGTCTTGATGGTTCCCAGCTTGCAGCTTTGGCCCAGGTCAATGATCTTGATCATCCCCTCTTTACTGATCAGGATATTGTTGGGCTTCATGTCGCAGTGGACAAAGCCCTTCTGGTGCATGGCGTTGAGGCCCGTGGCGACCATGCGGAAGACCAGCAGAATATCCCCGAGACTCAGGGATGGGCCGTCTTCGAGGCTCTGGCCGTTGAAGAACTCCATGGAAAGAAGTATCTCATTGGTACGCAAGAGTTTACGACGCTTGATCAGCTTGTAGCACTTTCGCAGGTAGGGGTGGTCAAGCTGCTTGGCGACCTTGTATTCGGTCTCGATCTGCTCGAAGATGCGGGCATCTTCCGGGGCTTCCAGAACCGCCCGCTTGAGAGCGACGGTCTGGCCGGTCAACTCGTCCCTGGCCATGTAAATCCTGCTGCGGGCACCGGTGCCGATGTGCTTGATAATCGTAAAATCTTCAATATCCGGTATCTGTTTTCCCATGCTTCGCTATTTCGACCATCCGAGGGGCGATGTTTATTGGTATTCCCAAAGACATTAGACGTCCGAAACCTGATAATATCGCGGAATTTTACGCTATGGCGTCCGGTTTGTCTATGGTTGAACCTCTTTTTCGCCCGGATCGGCAAAAAAAGCGGTACCCTCTTGACAGTTTGGACGAAATAGAGAGAATACAAGGCTTTATTGCAGCGACCGATGATCCCCGATAGCTCAATCGGTAGAGCGAGCGGCTGTTAACCGCTAGGTTGTAGGTTCGAGTCCTACTCGGGGAGGTGGAACTACATCGGGCAGGCGTCAGTCAAATCCTGAACTACAAGCGGTTCATGACGCCTTGTGGTTATATGGAATCACCCATTAATGAAACTACCATACAAGATTCGGATAGCTCGTGCCCTCACCTATGTCCCAAAGATCCTCCGTGCCATTGGCACTTTCTCCTACAAAATCCCAGCCGGCATCGGTAAACGTGCTGCGTGTCTGCATCTCGGCTGTGGTCTTACCAACCACCCCGGCCGAATCCGGGTCCTCGTTGCCGATTCCATCGGTCATCCCGGAGGCTTGCATATCCCAGAAGCAACCGCTGATTGTGTCGCCGAGACTCACTCCGCAAAAACCGCCGGTATCGTAAGAACCAGCATCGCCGCCGGCAGAGCCGGTGGCATAGCAGTTGGTGATAGTACTATATTGATTGAGTCCGCACAGGCCGCCGAGATCGTGAGCAAACTCTCCAGCAATCACCGAACCGGTGGCATAACAATCCGAGACCGTGCCATTTTCGCTTATTCCGCACAGGCCGCCGTGATAACGTGCCCATTTGGCGCCTGTTACCGAGCCGGTGGCATAGCTACTGTTAATTTTACCATAATTGATTCCGCACAGACCGCCGAAATTACGGCAGTCATTTCCGCCGCTGACCGAGCCGACAGCATAGCAGTCGATGATATCGCCTCCGGACAGTCCCACGCCTCCGGAATTGATACCGCACAGGCCGCCGCAGGTATAAGAGCCCTCTACAGAACCGTCGGCATAACACCTGCTGATTGTTCCTTCGTAATTGTATCCACATAATCCACCGAGTTGGTTCCTGCCGATTACCTCGCTGTCGGCATGGCAGTCGGAAATTGCGCCTCTGCTGTTGAATCCGCATAAACCACCGAGATTCGACCTTCCATTAACCGAACCTCCGGCATAACAATTGATGATCGTGCCGCTGTTTCTTCCGCACAGACCGCCGAGATCGTACCTGCCGTTCATCGAGCCGGTTGCGTAACAGTCGGCAATTGTACCGCTGTTTTTTCCGCACACACCTCCGACATATTCCGAATAACTCCCGCCGGTGATATTGACGTTTTGCATGCCCAGGTTTCTGACCTCCGCCTCGGCGCCTTCAATACATCCAAACAGGCCGAGATAATCATTGCTGACACCGTCGGTATCGATCGTAAGATTCCTGATGACATGGCCGTCGCCGTCAAAGACACCTGTAAAACAGCCTTCCGATGCAATCACGGCGGTGCTGTATGAATAACCCGCCATATTGATATTCGCCGTCAGGATAAAATGCTTGTCCCAGTCTTCGCTGCGGTCCTTGATTCCATCCAGTTGAGCAGCCGTTCCGATCCGGAAGGGATTTTCCGCCGATCCATCCCCTTCATTATAGTCGCCAAGCCAGTTTTCGGCGAAGGCGGTCAGATCGTTAACGTCGATCATATCATCATCCGTCAGATCGCATACATTATTGTAGCCCGCCTGGTCCGACGAAAGTCCCCACGTCTCCGCCAGCACAGCAAAGTCTGTCATAGTAACTCCGTCCGGACAGATAAAATCACCCGCCAGAAACTGCCATGTAAGCCTCGGATAACCGACACCGTCGGCGCACATGCGCCAGACATCATCGCTGCCGTTGATATCCTCACCCATAAAATCCCATCCGGCATCGGTAAACATACTCTGCGTCTGCATCTGAATCCTGGTTCGGCCGGTAACTCCAACAGGATCGGGATCGTCGTTACCGGTGCCCTTAGTCATACCGGACGTTTCGATATCCCAGAAGCAGTTGCCAAATGTACCTGACAGATTAAATCCACATAGACCGCCAAAAGCTTCTGATCCAGCCCTGGCGTTTACTGAACCAGTAGCATAGCAATTGGTGATGGTGATTTCGCCGCAATTATTATGTCCACACAGGCCGCCGAGACTGCCTGAATCGATCCCGCTGGTTATCTGGACGGCGGTATAGCAATTGCAGATGGTTTCTCCATTGCTTCCGCTTAAACCGCCGAGATAGTGAGAATCATAATCGCTTGTAATCTCACCCGTCGCATAGCAGTTGTTGATCGCGCCTCCATTTGTTCCGCATAATCCTCCCAGATACATGGCGTTATGCCATCCGGTTATATCTACATTCTCGACACCCAGGTTCGTTACTGCTGCGCCTTCAAACAGACATCCAAATAAGCCGAGGTAACGACCGCCGGTTATCTCAATATTGGACACGACATGACCGTTACCGTCAAACACTCCGTTGAATATAGGCACTACGGCAATCGACCAGCTTATACCGGAAAGATCGATATCGCTGCAGAGTCGATAGCATCGGTCATGCTGCTGCCAAATAGCCCCCAGGTCGTCGGCGTTATGGATCAAGTATGGTTCCTCGACAGTACCATGACCGACAAATTCGTATGGTATAAAGCTCGGATCAGAATAGATCAGCCTTGGATATTCTCCGGAATTGATAATCCACAAGTCCGATGTTCCGTTGGCTGTCTCACCCGCAAAATCCCAATCCACGAAGCTGCTCTGCTGTTTCATCTGGCTTGCTGTAAGTGGCTCTCCATACCCGTTGTCCGGACCGGCGGTTTCGAGAAAATAGCAATTGCCGATGATCCCGAAGTCGTTGACTCCGCAAAGACCGCCTCGACCGCTGACGCCGCTCACCAGGCCTGTTGAATAGCAGTTAATTATGCAGCCATATTCGTTCCGCGCACATAAACCGCCGAGAAACGCTGAATTAATCCCACCTGTTACAGTACCTGTAGCATAGCAATTACTTATACCGCTGTAGCTGTTACTTGCACACAGACCGCCAAGATACTCCGAATTATCCCCGCCGGTTACAGAACCTGTGGCATAGCAATTGTTGATGCTGATCGAACCAATTCCGCACAGGCCACCGACATACCCCGAATTATCCCCACCTGCTACTGAACCTGTAGCGTAGCAATTGACAAGAATGGCCTGACCTAATCCGCAAAGGCCGCCGATATACTCTGAACCCTCCCCGCCCGTGACTGAGCCGGAGGCATGGCAGTTGCCGATAATTTCACCATGAAAAATGTGTCCACACAAACCCCCCAGACTATGTGAATCTGCCCCGCCCGAAACCGAACCTACAGCATAACAGTCTGTAATAATACCCTCAACAGTTGCCCCGCACAGAACGCCGAGTTTGCCTGAACCAACCCCGCCGGATACGGAGCCTGTGGCATAGCAGTTGTCGATAAGACCGCTGAAATTGAATGCACAGACCCCGCCGAAGCATTCTGATTCATCCCCGCCGACTATACTTACGTTTTCAACGCCTAAGCTTCTAATCTCACCGCCAAGAAGAATTATCCCGAATAAACCAAGGATACTATTATGTGCACCCGCGGTATCAATAGTCAGATTCCTGATGACATGTCCATTGCCGTCGAAGATACCTTCGAAAGGTACCCCGTCGAAATTCTCACTTGTATCCGGTGTATCCGATGCGATGACCGCGTTCGTATAGGTTTGTCTGGCGTCCAGCGCCGGGTCCAGGTCGATATCGCATTCCAGCCGCGTATACACCCCGCCGGCCCAGTATGTCGCGCTGTCGACCGAATCCGCGAACACCTCGAAATCATCGAAATCCTCTATCAGGTATGGATCGGCCTCTGTCCCGCTGCCCGGAAGAACACCATCCGCCGCCCAAAGTGCTGCCGGCCCGATCAGGACAATCGCCAATGTAAACCATCTCATATCCCTACCTCCCAAGTATTCATCCCATCTTTAAAAACACACCACCTCCCTGTGTTCCAAAGCAATTTCTGAAGGCGAGCCATCTCATGACATCCACAAGAGACGGAGAGAGTACACGGAGAATACCTTGCAGCTGACCACATTCTCTCCTCCAGAAGAATATCCTATATTAGCACAACCGCAGGAGCCGATCAAGAATAAAAGGGGACTTTGGAGGAGGAAATAAGTGAAATGCGGGTGCTTGGGCCCTCCTCCGTCTAAGACCTGTTTTTGTGTATAATATAAGTTGGGGAAAAGAGCCAGTGATTCGCCTGTTGAAGAAGGGAGGAGTTTGAGCATTCTGCGTAGAGATGAGGTGAGCTTTTGAGTGAAGTAGGTGAATCGGGTTTTGGGGAGAAGTGGACTGGGGAGAACATGTGAGTTGATTGGTGGGAAGGTTGATCAGATTTGTTGTTTTTGCTTCTATCCAGAGCAGTTCCTGTACCCGCAAGCAAGGAGCCAAGTGATGCTATTACACCTTGCTCTTGTTGGAAAGTGGTTGTATAATTCCCACTATTCGACCAGGTTCAATAAAAGCCCGCAGAAGGCATACTGATCTACTACATATCTACCACCTGCTGCCTTCTGAAAATTGGGAAAGGAGAAAAAAGGAGATCCAGCGTCTTATTATACATTGTCAGGCAGTACAGTACGACAGATAAAAGAGAGTCTTGTATGAGCTTGTTAAAAAGAATACTAAATCAGTGCAAAAAGCCGAGTGGGCGATTTGGTCGATTTCTCGCTAAGGGAATGAATTTGGGGCATTCCGGTCTCACGAAATGGGGTTTAGGCTTTATTGACATCGCAAGTGATATAGATGTACTAGACATTGGTTGTGGCGGCGGAAGGACTGTTGAGCGACTTGCAGGAATCGCCACAGATGGCAAAGTCATCGGCATTGACTATTCATCAGATGCTGTTGTAGTGGCCAGGAAGAAGAATCGTATGCTTATTAACGAAGGACGAGTGGAAATACTTCAAGAGGCTGTCTCTTCAATGAGATTCAGCGATGGTGTTTTTGGTCTCGCCACCGCTTTTGAGAGCCACTATTTCTGGCCGGATTTTCGTAATGACCTCAAAGAGGTTCATCGAGTTACGAAGGAAAACGGACAACTCCTTATCGTGGGAGCCGCTTATAAAAACAAAAAATACGACCGCAGAAATCAGCGTATTGTAGATGCCATTGGAATGACGTATCTAAGCATCGAAGAATTTCGAGAAGTATTGGAAGGTGTTGGGTACTCGGAATTCGATGCGCTAGAGGAAACGAATAAGGGATGGTTTGCCGTCAAATGCAAAAAATAAGAAGGGGGCAGACCAGGAAAGCGGTGGTATAATTTCCATTATTAGACCAAGTTCTGTAAGAGCCAGCAGAAGGTAGTCTGATTTCCTACATGCCTATCATCTTTGCCTTCTGAAATCTTGAAAGGGAGAATAAAGAAGAAGACAGGGCCGCCTTATGAAACCATCTGAGAAATCCCAGGCAAACGTCCGAATCATCGAGATGACATCGAACGATGCGGGAAAAGTCCCATTGTGCGGACATAAAGATCCGAGCAAGGAGCCCTATCAACACAAGTTCCGGTGGCTAACCAAACGCATGTCCGAAGGATTGAAGGTCAAGATGCTCAAGACACCGGATGATGGTATAGCAGGTTACATTGAGTATGTGCCTGGTGAACGTGCATGGAGGGCCGTGAACGCTGAGGATTACATGTTCATACACTGCATATACATGGAGAAGAGGTGCAAGGGCAGAGGTTATGGCACGCTCCTTATTCAGGAGTGTATAAGAGACGCTAAGAAGGCAGGCATGAATGGTGTGGCAGTTGTAACGCGCGAGGGTACCTGGATGGCTGGAAAGGAATTGTTCCTCAAGAACGGGTTCGAGGAGGTGGAGAAGGCACTTCCGGATTTTTCCCTGCTCGTGAAGAAATGTAAGAAATCCGCTCCCACACCGAGCTTTAAGGGCCAGTGGGATAAGAAGCGAAAGAAATTCGGAAAGGGACTTACGATTATAACCTCCGGCCAATGCCCTCATAATGTGACAATGGTAAACGACATTGCTAAGATTGCGAAAGACAGATACGGAATAGAACCAAGGGTAGTAGAGTATAGAAATTACAGGCAGGCCCAGAACGCACCATGGCCTTATGCCGTATCCGGCCTGTTGTACGATGGCAAGCTGGTCGCCGACCATCCCATAAGCGGCACGAGATTTCGGCTCATCATGGAGAAGGAGGTAGGAATAAATGCCAGGACGGGATGCTGATTTGAAAAGACCAGACCAACTCTAGTGAGATATGTCCATTCCGCCCCTCCCCCCAACTTTAACATTCATCCCCTCACTTGCCTGTTGAGCAGTCCTACTCCTTCCTCGGCCTTCCCCTCAGAGCCTATATTGGATACATCCATTTCACACTTTAGTATTGATTCCTAATCTCATTTTTGCTACAATGATACAGAAAGAGATATGAATACTATGCTATATTATTGGTTTTGGGATAGGGATCTCATGATTCAACTGCCATGATTCTATTATTAAACCAAGATTCTCTCCTGAATCCTACACAATTCAGAAAAATCGTAGATATGTATTTTGTAATATGATGTCAGATAAAAAGCTCCTCAATACGAGAAAGGAGATTGAGGCAATGCGTAATTTTATAACCTCTAGTTGTATAATTCTACTTTTTGTTTACAGCATCGGTTTTGCCGATGGTCGAGGCGGCATCGATTGTGGCTGTCAGAAGACGGGGAACTACTCCATCCCGACGGCCTTCCAGGCGCCGGCCATGAGCAATCACTATAACTTCGAGACGGGAAACAG
>JAFGPC010000129.1 GCA_016926155.1 Sedimentisphaerales bacterium | reverse complement strand
TTTGGCGCTTCAGGTGGTTTTTTAATGCCGGGTTTCTTAATGGGGCTGCTTCAGTTTGGGTGGCTTGGTGTCAATATTTACTTCTCTTCACTGGCAATTTTAGCGATAGATCCTTCCGGCATCGCAGAAACGGGCGTCCCTTTCAAAGCAACTGTTATAATGATTGTTTGGGGAGTTCTAGCGGCGTTCATGGGATTAAAGGGAATTCAATATGTCGCCAGGGTGGCAACGTATCTTCCTTTGATTCCCTTGATTACTCTTTTAGTTCTCTTTGTTATGACTGTAGGTGGACTGAAATCATTTGATGCTGATAAGTTTGTTGCCCTGCATCAGACTGTTGCCGCACCAACTGCCAAAGCACCTTTCACTTCTTTTGGACTGGTGGAATGTATTATCACCTTTGTCGTAGGATTCTTTGCGACGGCAGGTGCTGCAGGGGTTGACTTTGGTACGAATGGACGTGATGAACGTGATGTCCACATGGGTGGTTTTATCGGAATTGCCGTTGCAATTATCTTTACTGCTGGAATAGCCGTACTCATTATGGCTGGAGCCTATGGTAATGAAGAAACAGCCGCTAAAGCAGTAGAAGCTTCAAAAGCTGAAGGTGGTTCATTTGCTATGCATGCAATGGCGTTAATTCCAATCATTTTAGGCGAAAAATTAGGTCAGGTTGTTTTAATTCTTCTTGCGATTGCTGCTTTCCCGGCAGCTTGTTTCTCCTCATTTATTGCTGCCAATAGTTTTAAAACAACCCTTTCTAAGGTGAATCCTTTTGTTTCCGTTGGAATTGGAGCTGCGATAAGTATTATTTTGGCAATTACTGGCGTTGCAGGAAAGCTTGAAGCAGTATTTGGACTTATCGGTGCTTCATTCGGACCGATTTGTGGTGCAATGGCAGTGGACTACATGCTCAATGGCTGCAAATGGGCCGGTCCTCGCAAGGGGTATAATCCGGCCGGATGGCTGGCATGGGGTTTTGGTTTCACGGTTGGGATCATGCCGAATCTTGGGATCCCGCTGCCGTTGGCGCCGGTCTGGGCCATGATCGTCGGTGCTGTGATCTACTGGATCGCTGCAAAGGCAGGCTTGCAATCGCATGTTCTCCCAATGGGACAGCTTGGCCAAGCCCCTGGCGCTGAACCAAAAGCTCCTGCGGCTGCCCCTGTCGAAGCGGAATTGGAAGGATAAGCTGATTCGCTCGGATTTCATTGGTTTAAGGAAAATTTTAGGATTATTGTGTGTCGCAGGGAGACGACGGTTTTCCTGCGACACTTTCATGTATAGGGTTCAAATATACTAAAAAGTGCAATAGCTGTTACATCTTATTCGTCCTGTTTAAGAAACGGAGATGTGAAATGAGTGGAAAACTGGGTTTGCGGGGTGTTTCATTTTTTGTTTGTGTTGTTTCCATTGCCATAAGTGCTTATGGGCAAGGACCTTTGGCACGATTCACAGTCGAAGCAGGATCGGTAGAACGGATTGACACTCCCATCTCTGTCATTATCGATTCTGAATTGGCCAAAACGATGGCCGGACAGCCATTTCACCTTGTTGAAACGACCGGCTCAGATCGAAAACTTCTGGCAGTTCAAATCCAGCCGGGGGACAAGCCATTGCTCTGTTGGATCCTTGGGGGTAAGACACCGGCCGGACAGAGACGAATTTTCGATCTGGTCCGTGGACGAGGTTCCCGCTCCGGGCGCGTACAGGTCACCAGAGACAATAAAGTAATCCTGGTCAAAGTTGGCGATGATAATGTATTGCAATACCATCATGCCATTGTCCCGCCACCGGAAGGGCAGAGTCCATTGTACAATCGCAGCGGCTTTATCCACCCTTTCTGGTCCCCGGCCGGAGCGGTTATGACCAATATCCATCCGGAGGATCACTACCATCATATAGGCTTCTGGATGCCTTGGACGACCACCGAATTCGAGGGACGCCATGTGGATTTCTGGAATTTGGGTAAGGGTGAAGGGACTGTCCGCTTCAAGGAGCTTTTAGGTATGCAGAATGGCCGCGTGTTCGGCCGATTCCAAGTGCGGCATGAGCATGTGGACCTCAAAGCACCGGGTGGCGATAAAGTGGCCTTGAACGAAGTCTGGGATATCAAGGTCTGGAATACCGGAGGGGCAGATAAAGGTTTTTATATCTGGGACTTTGTCTCGACCCAGCGATGTGCTTCAGACAGCCCTCTTCATCTTCCTGCCTATCGATATGGAGGGCTTGGTTACCGAGCCACAGCCCAGTGGAAGGAGGGTAACTGCGATTATCTAACCTCGGAAGGGAAAAACCGTAAGGACGGCCATGGCACTTGTGCCAAGTGGTGTTTGATGTACGGGCCGACGGAAAAAGGCGACGCTGGAGTGCTTTTCATGGGGCATCCGGACAATCACGAATTTCCCGAACCCATGCGTATCTGGCCCAGTGGCGATGTTTTCTTTAATTTCTGTCCGGTTCAGCAGAATCCATGGACTCTGGAACCGGGCAAAGACTATGTTTTCAAATACCGTCTTTTTGTGTATAATAATACACTCGATGCCGCCGCCGCCGAACGAGCCTGGCAGGATTTCGGCAATCCGCCTGTAGTAACGATAAAGCAGTAAAACCAGAGGATGAATCGATGAATCAGAAAAGGATCTCGTTTTCACGTCGTACTTTCCTGAAAAGTGCCGCCTCAGTAGCCACAGTGGCATCTGTTCCCTTTATTGTTCCCTCAAGTGTCCTGGGACAGGCGGCTCCCAGCAATAGAATTACGATTGGATGCATTGGTCTGGGAGGCCAGGGAACCGGCAACATGAGAGGTTTTATTGCGAAAAAGGATTCCGAAGTGATTGCCTTATGTGATGTGGATAAGGGGCATCTGCAAAAGGCCAATGAACAGGTTAAACTCCCGGATTCGGCGTTATACAACGATTTCCGCGATTTGCTGGCTCGTGATGATGTAGATGCGGTGAGCATTGGGACTCCTGATCATTGGCATACGATTCCATCCGTAGCGGCGATGAAAACGGGAAGGGATGTCTATTGTGAAAAACCGTTGACTCTGACGATTGCCGAGGGCCGGATCCTGGCGGCGACAGCCAAGCGGTATGGGCGAGTTTTGCAGACTGGTTCGCAACAGCGATCCGATGACCGATTTCGACAGGCCTGTGAGATTGTTCGTAATGGACTGATTGGTGAATTGAAAACCGTATACGTCGATATCCCCGGCAATAATCGTGACAATCCTGTGGATTGGAAGCCGGAACCGGTGCCGCATGGATTTGACTATAATCTCTGGCTGGGTCCGGCGACTTGGGCGCCGTATACCCCAATGCGTTGTCACTATACATTTCGCTTTATCCTGGATTATTCCGGGGGGCAAATGACCAACTGGGGCGCGCACTATCTGGATATCGCTCAATGGGGTATCGGGGCCGATGACAGCGGTCCGGTACGGATTAAGGGCCATGGCGAGTTTCCCAAAGAAGGTCTATTTACCACAGCGGTCAAGGCCGACATTGAATATACTTATGCGAACGGCGTCAAGCTTGTTCTGCATCAGGGAGGCGGGGGAAACACTCGTTTTGTCGGGACGGAAGGCTGGGTTCGTGTCACTCGAGGCAAGATCGAGGCCGAACCTGTAAGTGTTCTCGACTACAAGCTCAAGCCGGATGACGTTCATCTATATCGCAGTACGGATCATAAACAGGACTTTCTCAACTGTGTCAAGACGAGAAAAGATCCGATCTGTAACGCTGAGGTGGGGCATCGTAGCGCATCGGTTTGCCATCTGGGCAATATCTCGATGCTGTTGGATCGGGAATTGAACTGGGATCCCAAGCGGGAAGAATTTGTCGGAGACAGTGAAGCGCAGGGAATGGTTTCTCGTGTCTTTCGTGCGCCTTGGCGTTTGTGATATACGCAAAAGCAGCCCGAGTAGTTGTGTACGGGTAGGATGCATTTGTTACGGGATGGAAAGGATATCCCATGAAGTTGGGATGCTATAAATGGTTGTGCGGGATTTTGTTTGCGCTGAGTGTTTCGTCCGTATGTGGTCAGGAGTTCAAAGAACCTGCCCCGGAGGAAATTGCAAAAATTCGGACTACTATGCCCTCGGCCCCACGAGTTTTCCCACAGCAATGGCGTAAGGTGCTTGTCTTCTCACGTTCATGGGGTTACAAGCACAGTGCCATTCCCTACGGTAAAGTGGCATTCCAAATCATGGGAGAAAAGACACGGGCCTTTGATGCAATAGTGAGCGACGACCTGGATTATTTCGAGTCGGAAAACATCGTACAGTTCGATGCTGTCATTTTTAACAATACTAACAATGAGATTTTTCTGCCGGAGAACTTTGATTCCCTCTCCGCCGAAGAAAAAGCCAGAGCAGAGCAGAGAGATCAGCGTCTCAAGCAGTCCCTCGTGGATTTTCTGCAGTCGGGCAAGGGCCTGGCCGTATTTCATGCCGGTGTAGCAAGTTTTCGCAAATGGCCTGAGTTCGGAAACATCATAGGAGCCAGGTTTGACAATCATCCATGGGTTGCGGGTTCGACTGTGACGCTTAAAGTGGATGAACCGGACCACCCTCTGGCGGCCGCTTTTGAAATCCCGGTTTTTCCTGTGACCGATGAAATCTACCAGCTAACCGGAGACTATTCCCGAGATACAGTACGGGTAATCGTAAGCATCGATATAGAGAAAACCGACATGACGGTCGACGGCATTCATCGCACGGATGGAGACTTTGCCATGACCTATATCAAGACGTATGGCAAAGGACGCATCTATTACAATGCCCTCGGCCATCAGCATGAATTGTTCTGGAATCCGGTCTTGTTACAACATTGGCTGGATGGGATTCAATATGTACTGGGCGATTTGGAGGCTGATGCCACCCCCGGTGACAAGGTAAAGTAAAAAAACAGAAATCGAATCGAGATCCGTGGAGGATGTCGTATGAATCGTAGAGGCAAAAATCTGAATCGTCGTACATTTATCAAACAAACTACCCTGTTGAGCACGGCAGTGATGGTTCCGACTATTGTGCCCGCCTCTGTCTTTGGAGCAGAGGCCCCCAGCAACCGGATTACAATTGGCTGTATTGGCACAGGGCGAATGGGCCAGGGAGACATGAAAGATCTACTTCGTTTTGGAGATATCCAGATCATTTCCGTATGCGATGTGGATTCCAAGCGAGCCAAAGACGCCCAGAAACTGGTGAATGACCATTACAGTAAATTGCTTGGAGAGGCCTGGAACGGATGTGGGGCTCATGGAGATTTTCGCGATCTGATAGGGCGACAAGATATCGATGCTGTTACCGTTTGTACACCCGATCACTGGCATGCGCTTCCGGCCATTGCCGCGGCTAAAGCGGGAAAGGATATCTTCATTCAGAAACCCTTGACGTTGACCATTAAGGAAGGACGGGCCCTGAGCGATGCGGTCAAACGATATGGCCGAATACTACAAGTCGGCAGTCAGCAGCGAAGTGATGAAAAATTCCGTTTTGCGTGCGAATTGGTTCGTAATGGTCGCATTGGGAAGCTGCAAACCGTCAAAGTGGGCTTTGGCACAGATCCGGGTTGTGATCCGCAACCGGAAATGTCTGTGCCGTCGAACCTGGATTATAATATGTGGCTCGGGCAGGCGCCGCTGGCGCCGTATACAGAAATGCGCGTGCATCCGCAAAAGGATTATGGACGGCCGGGGTGGCTGCGGATCAGTGCGTATGGCCATGGCATGATCACAGGATGGGGGGCACACCATCTTGATATTGCTCAGTGGGGAATGAATACCGAACTGATCGGACCGACGGAGATTCAGGGCGAAGCCGTTTTTCCCAAGGAAGGGCTTTGGGATGTCCATGGTGATTTCCGCATCGAGTATACCTATGCCAATGGTGTAAAAGTTGTCGCGATGGACAATAAGAGGAATAAGCAGGGAGTGGTATTCGAAGGAAGTGACGGCTGGGTGTATGTACGGCGTGGATTTATTGATGCCAATCCGAAAAGTCTTTTAAAGGAAAAGATCGGCCCGAATGAAGAGCAATTGTATCGAAGCTCTGATCATAAACGAAACTGGATCGAGTGCATGAAGTCACGGGAAGAGACAATTGCTCCGGTCGAGATCGGCCATCGTTCCTGTACGGTCTGTCTTTTGGGTTCTATTGCCACGAAACTGGGAAGAAAACTCAAGTGGGATCCGGACAAGGAAGAGTTTATTGATGATACGGTTGCCAATCATATGCGAACTCGCAGCATGCGGGCTCCATGGAAGCTATAATTGTCCGTTTGAGGAATTCCGATGAATCGTAGACAATTTATCAAAGCCTCGACGGTAGCGGCTGGGATAGTAACCACATCCGGGGTATGGCTGTGCGCTGCGCCGCAGGTCAAAATTGCCAAGATTGATATTTTCCCCATGCGTTACCCCATGATGGGATATTTCAAGTTTTTCACCGGGCCTCATGGGGGTACAGGACGCGCGGCAATTATTGTAAAGATTACCGCTGACAATGGCGTCATCGGATGGGGGCAGAGTGTACCTATCGCCAAATGGAGCTATGAAACGTTGGAGACGGCAACCATTGCTCTGCGAGACTACTATGCTCCTGCTCTGGTTGGAAGCGATCCATTTGATATCCCCGGAGCCCATCGGATTATGGATGGTGTCATAGCGTCCGGCTTTTCAACGGGTATGCCGATCACACGAGCCGGTGTGGATATTGCCTTGCATGATCTTGTAGGCAAATTGACAGGTCGGTCATTAGCCCGACTCTGGAATCTTCCACAAGGCAAGAACATCACTATGAACTGGACGCTCAATGGTCGGACGTTGGAGGAGATTGAGCGGGTCATGGAGGTAGGGATCAATCGTGGATACGATAGCTTTATCATCAAAGTGGCTCCGGATCCAACGTTTGATATGGAACTGGTAAGAATGGTTCGTAAACATGCTCCCAAGGGATTCTTGTGGGCCGATGCCAATGGTGGATATGATCCTAAAACCGCCTTGGATGTAGCACCGAAACTGGCCGATCTGGGCTTGAGCGCTCTGGAGTCACCGCTCAAACCCAATCAGATCGGCGGGTATCAGGCTCTGAAGAGGCAGGGAGCTCTTCCCATCCTGATGGATGAAGGTGTTGTCTCACCCACGGATCTGGAAGAGTTTATCCGTCTCAAAATGCTCGATGGAGTCGCAATGAAACCATCCCGCTGCGGAGGTTTAATGAGCAGCAAACGACAGATCGAATTGATTCGCGAAAACGGCCTGATGTGGCTGGGAAGCGGCCTGACTGATCCGGATATTTCTTTGGCGGCTACTTTGGGACTCTATGGAGCTTTTGATCTGAAAAGTCCGGCCGCATTGAATGGACTGCAATTTCTGACTGCGAATGTACTGGCAAAACCCTTCCGTATCGAAGGTAACACGATTGATGTGCCCGATGGGCCGGGATTGGGGATTGAGGTCGATGAGCACAAAGTAATCGAACTAATGAAGCAGACAAAGTAAGAAGCGGAGCTATCTATATAAAATGGTTTGCAATCCTCTGTTGATCTGTAATTCAAAAGGATGAAATCAGGGTTCACTTTCCATAGAAAACCGGGGGGTGTTTTTTTATCTCTCTTTTATCCAGCCGTTGCCTGCGATATGAAATCGGGTACAATAGGGCCTCAGGTCAAGGAAGATGGATATGACATGGACACAACTGCTGGCATTGGTGCAATCCAAGGGAGAACGGATTGGACTGACTGCGGATTCCCGACAGGTGAGTCAGGGGGATATTTTTGTAGCTGTATCCGGGACTCATGTGGATGGGCATGATTTTATCCCTCAAGCCATGACAAAGGGGCCGGCGTACATCGTTTCTCAGAACCCTTTTTCATCTGAGAAAGTCCAGGTCGTTATCGTTCCGGATTCCGCCGAGGCGCTGGGGCAGCTTGCCCAGGCACGATATGGGTATCCTGCCGCGAAACTGTGTAATTTGGCTGTTACGGGCACAAACGGTAAGACCACGGTTGCCTATCTTGTCCGTTCAATCATCCGCTCGGCCGGTGGACAATGTGGATTGATCGGGACGATTGAATATGATGCATGTAATGGAGAATCAATCCCTGCTCCTTTAACGACACCGGATGCCCTGGAGGTTGCACGACTGGGACGAGCTATGGTTGATTCCGGTGCTGAATTTATGGTCGTCGAAGCCAGCAGTCACGCGCTCAGTCAGAAACGGTTATCGGGAGTGGATTTCACCGCGGCAGCGTTTACCAATCTGACCGGGGATCATCTGGATTATCACAAGACCGAAGAGGAATATCTTGCTGCCAAAGCTCGTCTTTTTTCCCAACTGCCAGTACATGGAACGGCGATTTTTAACCGGCAGTCGCCCGCTTCTGAGAAAATCGCAGCGGTGACCAGGGCAAGAAAATTCTGGTATGCGATTGACGAACCGGCGGATATCGAAGCCCGGATTCATACGATGGACTCCGCCAAGACGGTATATTCTCTTCGATTTGGCGACGTAATGGAACAGGTTGTGACACCGATGATCGGTCGGCATAATGTCAGCAATCAGCTTGCGGCGGCGGGTTTGTGTTTGGCGGCGGGATTTCACCTGACCAAGATAGCGATTGGGCTGTCTCGATTTCCTTACGTTCCCGGACGACTGGAACCGGTCGAAGGAGGACAGGATTTTCGTGTGTTAGTGGATTACGCCCATACCGACGATGCCCTGGTCAATGTTTTAACGACATTGAGGCCGTTATGTGAGGGGCGACTGATTGTCTTATTTGGGTGCGGAGGGGATCGCGATAAAACCAAACGTCCACGCATGGCAAATGTTGCCGAGAGGCTTGCCGATATGGTTGTGGTGACCAGTGACAATCCGCGAACCGAAGAGCCGGGGCGGATCATTGAAGATATTCTGATGGGTTTTTCGGATCGCGATAGTAGACGAATTATAATAGAGCCGGATCGGCGAGGTGCGATAGAAATGGCGATCCGGACAGCACGGAAAAATGATATCGTTTTACTGGCCGGCAAAGGACATGAGGACTATCAGATCCTGGGAACGCAAAAGATCCATTTTGATGATCGCCAGATCGCCAGGGAGATATTATGTGGGAATAACAGGTGAGAACCAGAAGAGAACCGAAAGCATATTGCACAAGGATCAAATGAAGGTATTGTCGATACAACAGTTGGTCAAGACGATCGGAGGTAAGTTTAACCATGATTTGTTGCATGATGACGGCTGTGTTGACAACGTGAGTACGGATTCGCGGACGATAGAAACAGGAGATTGTTTTTTTGCCATACCGGGGCCGACCTTTGACGGACATGCCTTTGTCAAGCAGGCTCTTGAAAAAGGTGCAGTATGTGCGATAGTGCGGGAGGATTACATGATTGCATCGAAGAGGGTGATTCGCGTACCGGATACGATTGGGGCCCTGGGAGACCTGGCCCGGTGGTATCGCGGATGCACAGGATTTAAAGTCGTGGCGATTACCGGCTCGGCGGGCAAAACCACAACGCGAGAAATTGTGTACCATGTGCTCAATCGACAATATCGCTGTCACCAGGCTGATAAAAGTTTCAATAATGCGATTGGTCTGCCTCTGACAATCCTGTGGGCGGATGAAAACTGTGAGGTCGCCGTGGTTGAATTGGGCAGTAATGCGCCGGGCGAAATCGCCTATTTGACGGATATCGCTCGGCCGGATATTGCCGTTGTAACCAATACCTTGCCGGCCCATCTGGAAGGTTTTGGATCGTTGGAAGCGATTGTAGAAGAGAAAAGTTCTATTGTCTCCGGACTTCGTCCGGGAGGGACTTTTTTGATCAATGGGGACCAGAGTGTATTGGTAAAACACTGCAAACATGAAGGAATCCGGTATTCTTCATTTGGTTGTGATAAAAACTGTGATATTCGTGCTGAGGAGATTGTCAGTGAAGGTGATCATGGTCGTCTGGTAATAGAAGGAACGGTCGTGAGTGTTCCCTTGTGCGGACGGGCCAACCTCTTGAATGTGCTTGCGGCCTGGGCGATTTGTCGTCAATTTGGACTTTCCTTGGTTGAATTCGCGTCTGCTGTCTCGACATTTCAACCTGTATCGATGCGATTACAGGTAAAGCGTATGGATTCAATCATGCTGTTGAATGACTGCTACAATGCCAATCCGGCTTCTATGGCCAATGCGGTGGAGTGTCTGGAAACGATAGCCGGAAAAACGCATTCCCGTAGTGTGTTTATATGCGGGACAATGGCCGAATTGGGTGCAGACAGCGAACGATTGCATGAAGAATTAGGGACTCTCGCTGCCCATCACGGGGTTGGGCTTCTTCTGGCGACCGGACCGTTTGGATCGGCCGTAACACGTGGTTTTACAGAAGTTCGATCCGACTTGACTGCGGAAGTTTTTGAAACAACCGAGATGTTATGCGATAATCTGCAAGGATTTGTGCAACCGGACGATATAGTATTGGTGAAGGGGTCGCGTAGTGCACGGTTAGAAAAGGCCGTTCAGCGACTTGAAATGTTATTTGGGTCCGTAAAGCAGGCCGGTCCGCCGGCGTAATTGGCAGCGGAGGCATGAGACAGTTTGATATATCATCTGCTTGAGTATCTTCGAGGTGGTCAGGAAACGCCGTTTGCCGGGTTTTATGCCTATGAAAATGTGCTGTTCCGCAGTATTGCCGCCGCTTTAGTCAGTATTGTAATTTCCATTCTGGTCGGACCCCGTATCATTCGCTGGCTGATGCGGATGAAGATCGGGGATCGGCCCGAGTTTCACCATGCGGCTTTGAATGAGCTAATGCGCGAACGGGCCAATACGCCGACCATGGGCGGTTTGATCATTCT
>JAFGPC010000128.1 GCA_016926155.1 Sedimentisphaerales bacterium | reverse complement strand
GACTTACCGAGCGAATCATAGCTCAAGCCCAGATGCCGTGCGGCGTTTTCCGCCATAATGTTGTTCTTGATTGCTAACATGTTCCTTACTCCTTAAACACTTCACTCCAGAATTGCCCCTGTCAGGACCTCTCTTACGCATACCAAACGTTTTCCAAAGAAACCGTCCCACGTGAGCCGCACGCGGTCGTTACTATGGGCCATTATCGACAGAAAAAAACGGCACTTGAGGTGATTGTTGGGGAAAGTAAAGGGGGAAAACCGTACGCCCGATAGTGCTTGGACGCAAACTATTGAGAAAGGCACGGTTGGCCTGAAAAATATTTTACGAGAATATTATTTTTTCGAAAACGTCCCACCCGATTATCCGGGGCGTCTGATTCCAAACGTGTTCTTCCGGGATCTCTGGAAAACGGCTTACAATGTCAAATCTGGGCTAAAAGAATAAGGTATTCCTTCCCGGCTTCAGGAAGAAATAGCCTGCCAGCCGCGCTTGAGAATCTCCAGAAGACTGATCACCTCACGAAGCTTGTCTGTATCTTGAGACGTGTTGGCCTGACTCAGATGACGCCACATGAAATTATACAGCTTTCGAAGGTTTCGAGCGATTTCGCCTCCCGCTTCAAGATCCAGCACTGTATTCAGTTCAAAGATAATATCCTGTGTCTTGCTGATGAGTTGGCCTTTTCGTTCCAAATGACCTTGTTGACAGGCCAGAATTGCCTGATGCAGAAATTTAATCGCTCCGTCATAGAGTATCACAATCAATCGCCCCTTATCCTGGGTCAGAACCGCTGTTTCTTCATAGATGGAAGTTCCGCTCATTATATCCCTCTCATTCTATCCTGTCCGGATGTAACAATAGTATTATTTCCGGTATTATCGGTTACGATCCGCTTTTACGATCCCAGCGAATTTTACATGTTATGCTCGCAACAGATTCAGTGCCATTTGCGGCATGGAATTCGCCTGGGCCAGCATCGCGATACCGGCCTGGGCCAGTACCTGATTCCGGGTCAATGTGGCCATTTCCGTGGCCACATCCACATCGGAAATACGTGACTCAGACGACATCAGGTTTTCCGCCTGAATATTCAGCACCGCTGTCGTGCTTTCCAGGCGATTCATCATATACCCCAGACTGGCACGAGCACTGTCTTTGGTTTCGATCGCTGTGGTCACCATGGCCAGGGCCGACATGGCCGCCGTACCGTCTCCAATCAAGTTGGCCGAGGCAATCCCCAAAGCCGAGGAGGTCACATCCACCGAATTGACCGTAATCTGTGATCCAGTGCCGAAATGGATAATGTTATAACCAGTCGCACTGTTAAGCATCCGGATGCTATTGAAGCTTGTGAAATTGGCGATACGGTCGATCTCAGCGATCATCTGCCGGAATTCGTTGTTCATGATATTTCGCTGATTGGTCGAATAGGAGCCGGTGGAAGCCTGCTCGGCCAGCTCTTTCATACGAACCAGGAGTTCGTCGATAGAGCCCATCGCCCCTTCCATCGTCTGAAGCATGCTGATGCCATCCTGTGCATTCCGGGCCCCCTGCCGGATGACGGCGATCTCCGCCCGCATCAATTCCCGGACCGCCAGGCCCGCCGCATCATCCTTGGCGCTGTTGATTCGCAGACCTGAAGACAAACGTTCGATGGATTGGGCCAGATTGTCATAACTCATTCCGAGATGACGGGCAGCCCCTTCGGCCATGATATTGTTCTTGATTGCCAGCATGACAGTAAACCCTTACCAATTCAATCCTTATAACCTGGTTCAAGGAATTATCGCAGTTCGCCTCAGAACCGATAAAAAGCCTTGTTAGCCAACCAGTCCATACAACATTATCGGAATCAAAGAGAACGACTTGAGAGTTTTTTTCGGACTTTCCGGACCAGGGTGGACAAACGATTGAACTTACATCCTGAATTGCGCATAAAATCAGCCGGTTTCTGCTAAAAACCGGCTGAGAGGCTAAATGTAAGGATATAGAATTGGTAGAGTTACACTCTTAGAAGATTGATTGCCATCTGCGGCATGGTGTTGGCCTGGCTCAACATCGCCACACCCGCCTGGCTAAGTACCTGATTCCGCGTCAGGGCCGCCATTTCAGTCGCCACATCGACGTCCGAAATACGAGATTCCGACGCCATCAGGTTCTCCGATTGGATATTTAACACCTCCGCAGTGGATTCCAAGCGGTTCATCATATAGCCGAAGCTCGCCCGCGCGCTGTCTTTTCGCTGAATCGCCGTTTCGAGCAGGTTTAAGGCACTGGCGGCTACCGTCGTTGATGTCAAGCTCGTGGAAGCGATCCCAAGGGCCGAGGAGCTTACATTGACCCCGGAAACGGTAATACTGGATCCTGATCCAAAGTGAATTGTGGCGGTTTGCGTGCTAGAATCAAGCAAATGGATGCTGTTGAATTTTGTATCCCCTGCGATTCGGGTAACTTCTTGAGCCATCTGCTGGTACTCATTGTTCATAATGGTCCGCTGGGCTGTGGAGTACGAGCCCGTGGCCGCCTGCTCGGCCAGTTCTTTCATACGGATAAGAATCGAATCGATGGTGGCCATCGCACCTTCCATCGTCTGCAGCATACTGATGCCATCCATGGCGTTTCTGGCCCCCTGTTTGATAACGGCGATATCGGCCCGCATCAACTCCCGAACCGCCAGACCGGCGGCGTCATCTTTGGCGCTATTGATCCGCAGGCCGGACGACAGGCGTTCAATGGATTTGGCCAAAGAATCATAACTCAATCCGAGGTGTCGGGCGGAGTTTTCAGCCATAAGATTGTTTTTAATGACCAGCATTTCGTTCTCCTTACATTCCTTCCGTGTTCGTCTCGCCGTTCTCCTGTCCGGTCGGCCTTTTTCTTACCGAAAACTCGGTATTGTCCACACCAAGGACAGACGACAAAACGTCATATAACCTTCGTATTTTTTTACTGATAACAAAGGGCGCTAATAAAACACAGCGTCGTATCCGCTATCAATGGGTATTATCGGAGTGGGACGTTGCTACTTAAGGTTTTTTCTCCGGCGAAATCCGGTACTGTTCCTGTCTACACTCCGCTCTCGGGTATTCGATCGGCTTCGTCCTATAAAAGGGGCACATGAAAGAAACAACGCTACAGGCTTATAGGACGTTTTCTAAAACCATGTCTAAATACATTTGAATATTTTTTCGGACCTTCCACTAAAAGGAAAAGGATCCCTCTCCTTTTTTCCTTAATATTCCTGAACCAAGAGGCTATTGTTAAGTGAACCGCCAAAGACGCCGAAAAAAGCTTATCTTGGGAATTTTAATATGAGGTTGGAAATGCGCAAAGGAGATTGATATGGCGGATGTACCGAAACTGTGCAAAAATTGTATATGCTATGACGCCAAAACCCAGGAATGCCATCGTTACGCCCCCCGTCCCGTAGATCTGGATCAGCAAAAGAAAGTCCGCTGGCCGGCAGTGCAGCCTATTAACTGGTGCCTGGAATTCCAGCCCAAGCAATAAGCACAATAGTCATACTTTGGACCTGTGTCGAAAAACAAACCGGTCGACATCACGCTCAAAATAAACGAGTGTGTTCCAGACTGCATTGACATAATCGAATATCCTATGCGCATATAAAGTACAAGTCGCGACTTGTTATATCCCCTACAAACTTCCTGTTCGATTTCATCGTTAGAGGCAGAGCTTTTTTGTCGATTATTTATGCCTGCAACGGCCCCTCTCTTTTGTATCAGCCCGTCTTTTTTTTATACTAACGGCAAGCAGGCAGAATGAAATTGCTTAGCGAAGATTCTGAATGTGGCAAGGAGTGGATTCGCTGACGCTCACGGGCTCGCGCAGAAAAACCAAACGTCGAGCCAACCTCCTTGCGGATACTGTAATCATCACATCAGGAGGATGTGGTTCTTCCCTTTTGTTGGACGGGCGAGCTATTCCCCAAATCGTCCGTCCATTTTTTATCAATCATTGCAAATTGAGTTCCCCTCACGGTTTCAATCACCCGAACAAATCGCAACAGCATCCCAATCCACCAGGACGATCTGAGATGGATTCTTCCAGACGTAACACACAGCAACAGGATTCTTCTTCCAGCCGCGACTTGTCTCTGTCTGGGTAGAATAACGCCTCATTCCGCTCTTGTTCGTCCATTCATATAAACCAACGACGATGGAGTGTTGTTTCTCTTCGGCAGGCAGACTAGACAGACCATAGAACAGGGGACGATCAGAAGGTGTGGATCGGGTCTTTTCAAGACGCGTTTCTTTCCCGTTCGTATATGGGTAAATTGGAATCAGGTCATCATACATCCGATCCGGCCCAACCGCACAAAAAGCAATCCCTTTCACCATAGACATCGCTTTTTTCCTTCGGATGTCCGAACCAAACATATATTCCGTTTGTCCGTCGGGCATGGAAACTTCGTATACAGGAGCCGGCAAAGAAAGACGCCGGTCTTTCAGATCCAGTCGATACATGATCTGATTATAATCATATCGTGGAGTCGCTTCCTGCTTCGTACCGGAAAATGTGTGTGAATACGTGCCTTCAAAATAGATCCATCGTCCGTCTTCCTGATCGAAATAGGGATGCTGCTTGGGATTATAGAAAGAATATGTCTCATGTGTGGCCACCTGCCGCGCATATCTCCATGGCCCCAAAGGCGTATCCGCTTCGGCATACCACACCTCTCCCAAGTACGAAGATGTGCCTCCCTGCTGTACCGTAATCATAATCCATTTGTTTCGATAATGATTCCAATACACACTCCCTCCATGCGGAAAAACCGTCTCACCTGAGTCGATATCGTAAAGCATTGCATCCTGCTCCTTCTCTTTTCGAAGAGCTTTGATCCAGTCCCTTCTGCTTCGATTTTTATTGCCAATCAGGTCTTTCACCGAGATCCAGCGATATCCGGAACCGGATTGCCGGCCGGCCGTATCCGGCGCCGTATACACTTCATAGTTCTCCACATTGGTCACGTCCTCCCATACGGTACGAATCCGCATCCGTACCGACAAAGGAAAAGCTGTGGCAAAGTATGTGTACGGAACATTCCCCACGAGCACGGAAACAGGATGCCCCGTGCCATGATAAGGAAAAAAGTCAGGACCGCCATGAACCAGGCGCTCAAAGGTTTCGGTCTGATCATTGAAAATGCCAAGCCCGGATTCAACCGCTTCTCCAAGGCTTTTCATCCGGGAATATTTAGCTACCATCCGGATTCTTCCGGACGGATCTTTAACGGTAAATGGCCCTTCCATCCAGACCATCCCGGTCTCGGACAACGGAAACATCTTGCGACTGAAACCATCCTTGTCCGTAAAATACTGCAAATCCACCCCCACAGCAGGGTCCAATCCACCCTGTTGTGGCAACAGGGATCTCGCCCCGGACATAGCGAACTGGCCCAGGGGATAAGAGGGCCTGCCCGTATCACCCCAAAACCAATAGAGTCGTCCTTGATAAATACAGGTCTGTACCGAATCCTGCCCCATGACCAATCCATTGATTACTGGCTTTTTCAGGGGGATCGATTCTCCCACGATTACACTGTCCCGATAGATTCCCTGTCCGGTTACCCTGTACAAACGCTCGGCGATATTTAGACGCTTGATTTGAACCGTCTCAGAACCGCCCGGCTGGACTGCGAATGCTTTTCCTCGATACCCGAATCCGTCTTTGGGATATTCATATCCGTGACTGGAAATATGAAAATAGACTCGTTGATCCATCAGGCCCGGCTCATACAAGGCCACGATTCCCTGACTGTCCGTAATATAGGAAAGCAGATTAGTCGTTTCCAGCTTCACCAAAGGGACGCCTCGTCCTGTTTCCTCATCGACTACCTGAATTCGAAAAAAGGCTTGTTCTAACGATGGATTTTCAACGGAAACCGATTGAGCCAAAGTAAAGGAATAATAACAAATCAGGACAGTAAGCAAGAAAACATGTGTCTTCATGGAAATTCTACTCCAATTCGGTCGTTTAAAACAATCGACTGCAGGCCGCTTTGAACAGGCACCACTACTATACTATTTCATAGCATGGCTATAAAGCGATAAATCCAAAGGAATCGGAGAGGAAAACAATAGCATCTTTCCGGTGCCGGACAGGTGAATCGAACTTAAACCAGAGGTGGAGATTGAGAAGTTCGACCCGCTGTTACCACATTTATACCGCCGGAAAGCATGGCGTGAAAAACGTCAAAAACAGTGACCAGGCCCACTACGGTTCCGTGCTCATCCACAACAGGCAGGCATCGACCGCCATGCTCACTCATCGTATGCATGGTCACTGCCAGAGTCGTATCGGGACGGACCGTACGAACAGGGCGGTTCATGGCCCACTTGGCCTTGATTTGTAAGGTGGCAATATCCATCGGACTTCGCCACTTGATGAAAATGGATTGCAGATAGGGACTCAGAGCGCCGCGGACATCGGACTTGGAAATAATGCCCTCGAGCTTTTTCTGGCTCCCGATCATGATATATCCCGTATCATGCTGCTGCATCTTGCCGATTAATTCTTCGATGGTCTCTTCGGGTGTAGCCCAGACTACATCAGTTCGCATGATATCGCCGGCACAGAGTTCATTAAGCAAATAATTACCCTCAACCATCTGATTCGGCAAGGGCCTCTGTGTTCGCGTTAACTGAGCGATAGCCTCCGAGACGGGACCCGGTGTTTGGGACGGTGCTTTGTCCTTTGAAGAGGGTGATTCGGCTTCAGAAATCGGTTCCGGTTCGTTGTCCTCCGCACCGGAGTTTTCCATTTGATCTTCCTGTTCCGGAGCAGTGTCCGATGCAGGTTCGACGGCTTCCGGTTGATCACTCGATTCGGTCTGAGGCTCTTCTGCCGCCGATTCGGACGTCTCGACCGAATCGGCGGAAGCTTCCACGGCCGCATCGGCCTCTTCCTGCTCAGTAGATTCTTCACTTGCGGAAGATTCAAACAGGGACGCCGGATACAATGCAGCGCATCGAAACGACGGCAAAGGTTCAACCGTCAACTCGAACGTAAGGATATCAAGCGATTCAGCCTTGGTCAGACCAATGGTTTCTTCGGCTTTACCCCAGGGATTGCCTGTAATAGTGCCGCTTTGTACAAAATGGCCGTGCCCTTCAAACTCTTCACGAAACACACGGTCCCATGCCCCGACCAGAAGATTGCCGACCTCCCCCATAGCGTCACCGATTTCCTGGGCTTCGGCATCTGTTCCATTCTTCCGGTTCTGAGCGATGATCTGCTCCGGCTGCATGACAAAAGTACCGGATAGAGTGAAAAGGCCTTCTTTATCGAAGACCACATGGAATGTGCCGTCCAGAGCCCCCTCGGCCTTGACCGAACAGACCGTACACAGCTTTTTATAGGCTTTTTGAAGATCGTCGACCGTACCCGTATCAATATCAACCTGTTGAGAGATCACCGTTGTGTCAAACATGGTTGCAATATCTTCGGCGAAGGTCGTAAAGGCCTGCTCTGTCAATTCCACAGTCCTGGATTGTAGTTCTGTCGCCTCAGCCATGATTGAATCCGTTCAATCCTCTCTGTTTCCTATTCGGGAAACCGATAGAGTAACGTTAATCGCGCAATTGAATCGTCCAGGCTTACCGTCTCGGTGATTTCCTGTGCGTCATCTCCCAGACTATTCTGCAACTCGGTGCCTCGAACCACCGTGGGAATCGAGACATGAATATCATCTCCGGATTCGACAAGACGTCCTTTGATCGCGCCCATCACCATATTGGCGACTTCTCCCATCGCATCGGCGATTTCGACGCTGCTCAATGTGTCGAGATCATCGTTGCCGGTCATATTGCCGGCAATCATACGAGCAGAATCGATACTGGTGCAGATCCCCAGACATCCTTCTATGACTCCCTCAAACGTAATGGAGCCCAGTAATGCCTCCCCGTCGATGCCCTCGTACATCTCGTTACTCTGTTCGACGGTCATAAACATCATCGTCTCAAATACTTCCCGTGTCCCTTCCAGGAGAGCTTGGGAAAGTGATTCTTGTGCTATCGCCATCATTACACCTGTATTCCTGTTTCCATGTTCCTTTGGCGTTCTTCCCGACGATCTTACATAAACGGTGACAGTTCTTTTTGTATGGTCTCCGGCGTAAAAGGTTTGGTCACATACCCGTCGGCGCCATCGGCTTTCACGCCCTCGATCAGATCATCGGCGCTTTCTGTCGAAATCATGATAATCTTGGTGTTGGCATTGGCCGGATCCTGTCGGGCCTGCTTGACAAACTCCAGACCGTTCATTCCGGGCATATTGATATCGCATAATACGATGTCGACCGGATTGCTCTTGATCTTTTCCAGGGCTTCACCGCCGTCTCCGGCCTCCAGTATCTCATCGGCCACGGATAAACCGGCTTTGCGTATCGTACGCGTGATAATCTTCCGCATGGTTGCCGAATCGTCCACCACCATTAATGTCTTAGCCATAACTGTCTCCAGAGGTATTGCCTTACAGCTCCGTTCTACGTTTCTCTACATTCGTTATAAGCATCGTCCTGCTAGAGACCAAACTTTAAGAGAAACTGGGCGGCCAAACGGACGTTTTCAGCCGTATCCAAATCTCCGGCCTGCAACTCCTTAACGGCCTGACCAATTTTTTGCTTTTCCTCATCGAAAGCGTCATCCAGCCTTGGAATCTCGTCCAGCGACCCCAGAAAACGATCCTGATCAGGAACTTCCCCGGCTTGGCCCCTCCTGGACTGGGGCTCGGAAAGGAATACCCATGGTAAGGTTTCGGTTGTTACAGAAGATAGACTCTCGATTTCCATGATTTATCGGTCCTGTAGTCTGACAGATTGGGTTGACTCGTTTTTCTGTATATCCAACGGAACCGTCGGTACTGGTTTTATCGGAACCGGCCTGCTTTCAAGGCGAACAGGCACAGCTTGCTTCACATTGGCAGCACGCTGTATGGTTCTTGGGGTATGATTGGCCGCCGTTGCCGGACGCAATCGCAGAATCTGGCTCGCATCCGGGAGGGTTTGTGCGATTTCATACGACACAAACTTATGAAACGCTATCGGACTGGTGACCAGCATCTGCCAGTTGAGAGGCTCGAATCGCTGACTCAGTTGATTCTGATAATACGACTTCATCCGCAGTTGGATCGTTTTATCGGAACTATCCCAGACCTGCTCCATCCCCCAGACCAGATGGCCGTCACGAAGATCGAGCATCTTCAGATTCAATCCAACCAAAAGATGAGGATAAGGCTGATAATCCACAATTTTTCCCAATACAATGGCGTCGGCGTTGAGAGTATGGCGGATCTGACGCATCTGCTCCAGCGTAAAGGTTTCCTGATCCAATGACAGTGCCGACCAGGCCGGATTCGTTTTTTCCAGCACAACTACATTAAAAAGATGCTTCTTCTGCAATGCCCGGCACACTGAATCGGCCAGGTCCCGTCCCAGATCCGCATAACCTGAATGAGAGATCGATTCAAACACCACGACTTTCCCTATCGACGAAAAATCCGCCTGGGGATTGATATAATAATGACCGGTTTCAGGAACAATTGGATTAACAATTGTACAGCCCGATAAGACCAGAATGGATAACGCCAGGATCACACCAAATGCCTGCATTCCATGTAAAGCCGTCCTTATCGCAAATCCCCGCATAATTGTTTCTATCTGTTCTCTTGACAGAACCATGGCTCTTTTCCTTTAGTCTACTGATCCGAAGAAGCCGACGTATTCTTGGCCACCTGGGTAGTGGAACCCGATAGTGGCTCAGCACCGAGAATCTGCAATACCTTGCCTAGCGCCTGGAGCTGCGCCGTCTGTGCGTCGCGCATCTCATTACGAAAACCCAATACATCTGTTTTCCACTTCGTCAACTCGGCATGCATCTCCTGCAGAAAACTGTTGGCGTCCTCCAACTCCATACGAGTCTTGTCCAGATCGGCCTGCAGTTTAACCTGTTTCTGCTGCAGGTCGCTGTTTTCCAGAAACAACTGACGATTCTTTTCCATCAAACCTTCGTTCTTCCGCAACAGCTCATCATACTTTTGCGACCACATCAATGCACTATCCACAGCGCTATGGTTGGTCTGCTCGGTTTCTATAAACCGATTTTCCAGCGTTGGATCGGTCTGGTCGACGACCACCACAGGCTCTGCCGGCACGGATACCCGCGTGCCCATCATATTATCCACAACAATCGGTTCATCAACCATACGGCAACCGCCAAACAACAAAGCTGCAAGAAACAGGACAGCCAGACTATTTCGCACGATTCTCATCTTTGTCTCCCTATTGATTTTTCGCAATATTCCCATAATTGCACTGGAGGTGCATTTTCGCGCCGCAGGAACAGACCACTTCAAGGATGGCGTATTCTGTATTGGACTCAATGACGCGAGCCTGCTGAGGCAATACGGGGGCGTGGGACGGCGCCTGCGTAGGAGCTGCGGTCCTGACAGGGGCTTCCGGAGCTCGCGTCGGCAGAAGCACCGTCCCATGCACCCGTACCTTTTCAGCCTGCAATATCGTTACTACATCACGTGTCATAAAGGCCGCAAATAAAATCCAAATACATCTAAACGATTCTTTCTATCACTTCACCGTGGCGACCGTTTTGCCCGGGAAAGAGAAATCTGCACAAGTTCGATTTCGTCAAGCTCGAAAATCGATATGCCCGTCTTCATCAGCCAGGATTTGGGGTTCTTCAACCGGTCGCTCGGATACGGTTCCGGCCTTACGTTTTCGAAAACGACGTTTCCGCGCTTCCTGCTGCTTTTTACGCCCGACTGCTCGATCCGAAACCTGGGTTAACCCCTGCACCTGATCGCCGGGAACCACCGGATAAATACTTTGTGGATCCTCAGGCATCGTCAGTACCTCGTTTTTTCTGGTCCAATCATTACGCTCCCTCGTCAACCACGGCCCTGATCCCAATGCCGCAGTTTGGATGAAAGTTTGAACAGGGCCGCCGCATGTAACTGACTGACACGCGATTCGGTAACCCCAAGCACCTCGGCAATCTGTTTCATAGTCAACTCGCGCGTGTAATATAATAAAATAATCTGACGCTGCCGTTTGGGCAGTCCTTGAATCGCTTCGGCCAGCTTTTCGAGCAATTCCTGCTGTTCCAGACACTGACCGGGACGATCCGTATCGGCTGCCAGCAGCTCACCCAGGGCCGGGCTTTCGTCTCCGACTCCGTGGATGGACAAAAAATGTCTGGCCCGGGCATGTTCGAACATTCGATACAACTGATCCAGGCTCATATCCATCTGATCGGCCAACTCTTCATCGGTGGGAACATACCCGGTTCGCTCGATCATGTCCTGTTGGATTTCCTGCGCCTGGTCGAATTGCTTTTTCAGGCTCGATGGAGCGAACGACCAGCTTCGAAGCTCGTCGATCACCGCACCCCGAATCCGGATGTAGGCATAGGTTTTAAATTCCGCTTCCCGCGAAGGATCATAATCCCGGGCCGCTTTGACCAGACCGATTGTACCGGCACTGATCAGATCGTCTTTACTCAGGGGCGGATGCAGATAGGATACCACCTGGGCGACAATCTTATGAACCAGTGGAAGATACTCAAGAACAAGCTGATCGGCGCGGGCCTGTCGAACATGTTGCCCGTAAGCCCGAGCCGCCACCGTTGCCATAGGTGCCATGGATGAGGTTTTATCAACAGACGGGCCCTCTTCGAGCACAGCCTGCGAACCGGATGCGACCATTGTCGATCGTGATCCGCCGGGAGCGGTCCGCCTCGATTCGATCTTCTTTCGTTCCAGGTTCACAAGCGCCATCGATTTGTCCCTGTTTCTGTCGGATTATATATAAATATTGACTCTGTCATCTTGTATTTGCCAGTTCTCCGGAACGTTTGACATGGAACTAGTGGAGTTTTTGGTCTCTTCATGTGCTTGCGACGAATGCCGATCAGACTGTGATTCATCCTCGGATGAATACTGCTTGAACTCTTCAAAATGTTCCTGGGAGAAAGGACGCTGCTCCTGGTTCGGCGACTGATGATCCTGCGCCACATCGATCCGCCGAACCTGTACGCCGTTGTTCTGCAGACCGGCGACAATTTCGGATACATGCCGCTGAATTTCCTGTCGAGTGGCCGACTTTTCCACTTCAAGCCTGCCCGTAATCCCCTGCTCGTTCTGCGTAAAGTGGATTCTCACGCGTCCCAGATCCGCCGGATTGAGAGTCAGTCGAACCTCCTTGTCCGGTCCGCGGAAATCGGCTTGAATACGATCCAGGATCTGTTCATGAGGCCGTGATTCGGAAAAAAGCCGGGACTGTACGGTAACAGGCTTATCCGGTCCGGCAGGAGCTTCGACGCGAAGGGAATCCGTTGCATCCGGACGGACTCGAGCGGAGGTATCCCCCGCCACTTCGGCAGCCGTTGGATGCTCTGATGTGCTCTTCTCGACCTGGGCGTTTAATTCCGCAAGAGATTTATGGATTTCGGATTTGGATTCCAAAGTTTTAGTCTTCAAGGAACTCTCCGACACGGCATGTTTGGCCGTCTCAAGGGTATCTGCTGCGGAAACATCCGGTTTGGGAATGTCGGAAGATCCGGAACGAACCGGATGAGTCGGAGCTTTTTGCACAGTACGCAAATCATCGCCGGTTTTTCCTTTTGCCATACGAATCACGTCTGAAAACGGAAGGATCGAACCGTTTGTTTTTTCACCATTCTCAGTACCGGTTCGCTCGGTTCGGTTGCCTGTCTCATTGGCGGCGCTGTTCAGCACAGAATCCACGTTTTTCCGCCCAGAGGAGGCGGCCTCTTTCCCATCAGCTTTTTGCCCGGCAAAACGGGACTCCCGATCGGAAAGTATCTTATTCCCAGCCAATACCTTCTCTTTCGATTGGGATAGGGATTCAGGATCCCCTTTTGTTCCGGTGGTCTTTAATGAAGCCAGTCTACCAAATACTTCTCCCTCCGCCCTCGACACGGTTTTATCGGTCTTATCGGCAAGGGGAACAAATTTATTTGTTGTTGTCTGGCTTGAAGGCTTGGGAGTGGATTCCGAGTCTTTCTCTTGCATTATTGTTACATGGAAGAGACGGAGGGGAGTGACTGAATCCTTAATAGCAGCAGAAACGACTTCGCCATTCTCCGCATTTTGCCCAGTTATATTGGTCTTTTCCAATGGTTTCTTTGTCTTGTCCCCCTTTGTCTCAGCAACCGGCTCATTTTCTTTTTGCCCGGATATCCGTTGATTCAGGATCTGTTCAAAGTCTTCTCCTCGCTTCTTTGAACGGATTTCTTCCGTTGCGTTCGAGGATACACGCTCCATCTGAACCTCGGAGGATTCTCTATGCATTTTCAAACCTTCATCCAGATGAGAAGGCCGGGAATGATCGTCTCCCGTAAAAACTTGTCGTGGCCCCGAAGCCTGAACAGAAGGATAAGAAACACTATCTGTCATAATTTGTTCTCCCAAACCATACCTTGTCTCACGAATTGCAATCTTTATGCCACCGTTGGATCACAAACCACTCAAATAACCATATGTCATTATAAAATAATACTTTATGAATTTTCTAACTTTACTTCTCAATAGGATGTGTGTTCAGGATATGGGCAGAACAGGAAGAAAATTCCACACTTCTGGAAAAAACGAAAGCGATGCGTAGTTGAAATCGAACACCTGGAAAAAATGTATAAAAACCAAACGCAGACAAGACACCCGATTTTTCTGCAAGCTGAATCCAGCGACAGTATTGATCCCTCCGGAAGCATTTCCCCTATTTCATAGACCAGCCCGTTAAATTGGCACGGTGATTGCTCTCTATGGAGCGAGAAGGTGTCTTTATCTCTGGAGAATATTGATGGCAAATGATACACATACAATCGGTTACCTGCAAGCCTTTATTAAGGCTGAGGGTCTTCGCCAAAGAGCCATTGCCAATAATGTGGCCAACCTGAATACACCCGGCTATCGTCGTCATGACATCCGCTTTGAGGAAATTTTTGCCGAAGCGATCGATAAAGGTAAATCGATTCAGGAAGACGGACTCGAACCGGAACTGTTCCAACCTAAAAACACTCCCGTCAACACCAATGGCAACGACGTCGTTCTGGATAGCGAAGTGGGAGAAATGATCAAAAACTCTTTGCGGCATGAAACCTATATGCTGTTGTTGAAAAAGAAATATGCCCAGATGCAGGAGGCCCTGCGGGCGCCTTAAAACCGAACTGGAAAATAGGCAATAGCACATTGATTGAAGTGAGGATGAAACGATGAGAGTGGACGCAGACATGTTCGGAACACTCGATGTCGCCATGTCGGGCCTGCGAGCCAACCGGAAAAATGTCGATGTGATCACCTCGAATGTGGTCAATGCCAGAACAACCGACGTGGGTAACGGACAGCCCTACCGGCGTCTGGAGGCAATCTTCAAAGCTGCGGATAAGGGGATCAGCGGCGTGGAAATTTCCGAGGTAACCGAGGATATGAGCGAGTTTGAGCGGGTACTCAAACCCGGCCATCCACAGGCAGACGCCGAAGGATACGTCCAAATGCCGAATGTGAATCTGCCGCAGGAATTGATCAGTCTGAATATGGCAACACGCGCCTACGAGGCCAGTGCCGCCATTTTGAAACGGTATCAAAAAATGGTGCAGACCAGTCTGGAACTATTGAAGTAATGAGGGACGAACATGAGTATCCAGTTTCAAGTGGACTTGAACAAGGTAGTCGGAACCAATGATGCAGCTCGGATTCTGGCCGCTAAAGCCGAACAGGCCAAACCGGGATTTACAGACACCGTCAAACAATCATTCTCAAAAGTCAACGGAATGCAGGAAGAGGCCAACACCTCTATCCTGGAGCTGCTCAGCGGAAAACAGCAGGATGTTAACTCTGTTGTGGCCACGGTCGCACAGGCGGATATGAGCTTCAAGCTGCTGGTGGGAGTACGCAACAAACTGATCGAAGCCTATAAGGAAACGATGAAGATGCAGGGCTAAATTGTATCGTTCATAAAGACACCGAAAGAGGAACCAGACAAAGGTGTAGGGATCTATGGGACTATTACAGAAAATCAACGCCGTCTGGCAAAAAGTAGGCGTAGTTCAAAAAGCAATGTTGATCGCAATCGTGCTGGCATGCGCCATCACAGGGGGATTATTGACGAAATGGGCGTCATCAGCCGATATGCGGCTGATGTACAGCGAGCTGAGCACCGAAGACGCCGGCAAAATCGTCGATAAAATCAGTGAATTGAATGTGCCGTACGAGCTGCGGGGAAACGGAACGAGTATTTATGTCCCGGAAAAACAGGTATATCAACTGCGGCTGGCGATGGCCAAGGAGGGCCTGCCCGCCAATCACGGTAGCGGCATAAACATCCTGGACGATCGGTCCATCGCCCAGCCACCCGCCATCATGGAATATATGCTCGATGAAGCCAAACAGAAGGAACTGGCCAATACCATCCAGATGATCGAAGGAGTAATCGGAGCCCGTGTACACATCGCCCGTCCGGAACACAAGGGGATCATCGCCACCAAAACCGATGAAACCAAGGCCACCGTCATGCTGGTCGTCCAGCCCGGCTGGACCATCACGCAGAGCAACGCGGCGGCGATTGCGCATATTGTCGCCGGCGCTACTCCCAGCCTCCTGGCCGAAAACGTTACCATTATGGACAGCCAGGGACGATTGCTGTCCAGCAAAGGAGCGACGAATCAGGATATCGGCGACGCTGACAGTTATCACGCCCTGAAACGGAATATCGAGTCGAAGATGAATGACCAGATCCGACAGTCTCTGGAAATGGTGCTCGGACCGGGACGCGTGTCCGTGATTTCCAGCGTCACGCTGAATATGGACAGCCAGTCCGTGGTAAAAACCCTCTATGAAAAGGGTATTCCCGAACAGGAAACCATCGATAAAACCACGAATACAAAAGATGCCGTCACCGACGATAAAGGCAATATCACGGCAGCCGGAAACAATGAACTGGTGCAAACCATCACGACAGTAATGAAAGTGCCCAGCACGACCGAAACCCTGACAAAAATCAGTGGAGAACCGAAAGCATGGTCGATTACGGCCATCGTTGATTTAACCAGACCCATAGTGGAAAATCCGGAAGCGACGACGGAGGAAACCAACACGCCGGCGACGACAGCAGCAGCAGCGACGGCTACAGCCACGTCCAACCTGATCATGACCATTGAAGACGTCGAAGAGATCATTATCAATGCGATTGGCGGCCGAAATATGCTGGCCGACGAAAACGCCCTTACCGTTAAAAATGTCCCCATCTATCAGACCCCGATGATCGCAATGGGCCAAACAGGAAATTATGAAAAAATAGCACGAATCATCAACATCGTCCGGCATTCCTCTATGGGCATACTGGCCGTCTGTGCCTTGTTCGTATTGCGTATTTTCACAAAGGCCTCCAAAAAAGTCCGTTTGGAAGAGCCGATGGTACCCTCCGGTCAGCTCGGCATGGGAGGCGGTATCGGACTCTTGCCGGCCGCCGCGGATTCGGCCGATGCCTATCGTCAGCATATTGCCGGCGAATTGCGGGCCAATCCCGACCAGGTACGTAAACTCTTCGCCAGTTGGCTCACGGAGGCAAGCTGACCATGGCAACCGTTAGTGGCAAACGAAAAGCCGCTATGCTGCTGGCCGGCCTGGATCCGGTTACGGCCACTGAACTGCTGAAGGGCCAGCCACAGGAAGTGGTCCAGGAACTGGCAATGGAGTTGTCCCACCTGGATGCCACCGGACAGTCCGACAGTGATGAGGCCACCACGATTACCAAGGAATTCTGTATATCCCTGGAACGGCAGCGAACCGGACAAATGAATGTTAAGGCCTTTGTCAGCGATATCCTTAAAGGTACGGCCGGAAAGGAGAAGGCCAATGAACTCCATGCCCAGATGCAGAAAGCCATCCGCGAAAAAGACCCGTTTATCGCTATCACCTCGGCGCCGCCAAATCAGATTGCCGCCGCCCTGGAATGTGAACCACCTCAGGCTATTGCCTTGGTTTTATCCTCACTGCCGGCCAAGCTCAGTACGGATGTGCTGGCCAGGCTTAAAGATGATCTCGCCCTTAAAACGGTCTGGCGAATGACCAAACCCAGCGAAGTTTCCCCTAAAACCCTCCGTCGGATCGGAGAAATGGTGTGCAAACGCCTCGTGGAAATGACCAGCGAGGAAGGCGCGCCGATCGAGGAAGTCAAACCCAAGGAAACACTGCGAAAAGTGGCCTTAGTAATCAGCGGCCTCAACAAGGAAAAACGGGACAGTATTATTGAAGAGATCGGAAGCAATGATCAGGATACCGCCAAGACGGTCCGAGCTCTGATGGTGACATGGGAAGATATTCCCAAAATCGAGGATCGTTCCTTGCAGGAAGCCCTCCGGAAAGTGGATGCCGGTATCTTGGCCAAAGCCCTGTTTAACGCCGACGCCGTTATCGCCGAGAAAATCCGCTCCAATATCTCCGAACGCGCCCGTGAAATGGTGGACGAAGAAACCTCGCTCATGGCCGAGCCGCGAAAGAAGGAAGTCATGGAAGCCAGGGAAGAAGTTGCCAAGCCTTTACGGGAGGCAAACGAAGCAGAAGAGCTCACCTTTATCGAGGAAGAATAACGCTTGAGTAAACCGCTAACCATCGAAATCGGAACAGCCATCCATTCGGTGAATCTCGTTACCGACCTGGAATCGTTACAGACGCCTCCCGATGAAGCAACGCTGCTTCGTGAACAATTGGAATCCGTCCAAAAGCAGGTCTGTTCCCTGACCGAAATGCTGGATGAAGCCGCCGCTCAGATCAAAGAGCACTATCAGCAATTGACCGGCTCTCATCGCGAACAAATTGTGCGACTCAGCATTGGAATCGCCGAAAAGATTCTCATGAAAGAAATCCAGGCCGGCCAATACGATATCGAAAAAATCATAGTCGAAGCCCTCTCTCACGCCCCTGCCGCAGAAAACATCCGACTCCGGCTCCATCCCAAGGACAAAGAAAGCCTGGGACAAATCATGGAACAGACAGACAAACCGCAGTTTCATCATGTGGAGCTGATCGTCGATCCCAAACTGAATGTAGGCGAATGTATCGTGGAAACCGATAAGGGCATCGTGGAATCCGTCCTTACCGAACATCTAAGGCAAATTGAAACGGCATTGACGACGGGCCGGCCATGAGCGAACACCAGAAAACACCCGGACTTTTTGATTTCGACACACTGCATGCCCACCTGCAGCAGACCCGTCTCCTGACGCAAAAAGGCACGATCCAAAGGGTGTCCGGCCTGACTGTGGAATCCAATGGACCCGATATCGGCTTGGGACAACCCTGCGAAATTCGATTGCGAGACAAGCGAACCATCCCCGCCGAAGTCATCGGATTTCGTGGATCCAATCTGGTCCTGTTACCTCTGGACCACATCGACGGAATCAGCCCCGGTGATACGGTCATGGCGCTGAACCAGTCACGATGCATCCACCTCGGTCCTCAAATCACAGGCCGGGTCATTGATGGACTCGGCCGACCCATCGATGGAAAAGGCCCGCTCCATGGTCAGGAAACACGCTCGCTCGACAATCCCAGTCCCGAACCGTTGCAACGAAGAATGATCACCCAACCGCTCCCCCTGGGTATTCGTTCCATCGACGGGATTCTAACCTGCGGCAAGGGCCAGCGGATTGGAATCTTCAGCGGCAGCGGCGTGGGAAAAAGCGTCCTGCTCGGTGAAATCGCCAACGGAAGCGATGCCCAGGTAAACGTCGTGGCACTGGTGGGAGAACGTGGACGTGAGGTGCGCGAATTTTTGGAAAAAGACCTGGGTCCTCAAGGCCTCGCCCGCAGCATACTCGTTGTCGCAACCAGCGATTCGGCCGCTATCCAGCGAGTTAAAGCCGGATTTACCGCCGTAACTATCGCCGAATATTTTCGGGATCAGGGAATGGATGTTCTGTTCATGATGGATTCTTTGACGCGATTTTCACAAGCCCAGCGTGAGATCGGCCTGGCGGCAGGAGAACCACCGGCCTCCAAAGGATATTGTCCAAGCGTCTTTGCTCTGCTGCCTCGATTACTCGAACGTCTTGGCTGCAACGAACAGGGAAGCATTACCGGTATCTTGACCGTATTGGCCGAAGCCGACGACCTTAATGATCCGGTTGCCGATAGCGCCCGTTCTCTTCTGGATGGGCATATCGTCCTCTCAAGAAAACTGGCCGATCGGGGGCATTACCCCGCTATCGATATTCTCCAGAGCATCAGCCGTTTAATGACCAGCGTAGCAACCGAGGAGCACCGAAAGGCCGCCCTGAAATTCAGAGAGATTTACGCAACCTATACGGACGCCGAAGATTTAATCAGCATCGGAGCATTCTCTCCCGGCAGCAACCGACGGATTGACGGCTCTGTGGCTCTGATCGATCGGATTCAGGATTTCCTGATCCAGCCGGTTCGTCAGCGCTGCCGTTTTCCCGAAACTGTCTCAAAACTGCAGGAGATTGCCGATGCATGGGATACATTGCTCAGCAACCATCCGACCTCTGTAGCCGCGGGAAATACGGCAACAGAACGATAAAAAGTGAATAGCCCGGATTATCGGACCATATGGTCGAAAGGATAAACGGTGAGACGATTTGTTTGGCGTCTGCAGCGATTGTTGGATACGAAGGGCAAGCAGGAAGATGCTCTCCGGGCCGAACTGGTCGCTGTTACCGAGCAGGTAGTCGCCGTCCGCGGGCAGATCATGCTGCTGCGGGCAACCCTACGACGATTGTTATCGGATCTGCAAGATGGAAAAAACAAGCAGTGGCTCTTTCAAAAACGATTGGTTTTGGACCATTCACAGGTAACCGAACTGAATATTCGGGCGTTAGACAAAAAGCTCTATGAATTGGAACAGAGCAGAAAACAGAAGATCAAAGAGGTCATGGAAGTGCGAAAATTCCGTAAAAGTCTCGAAAAATTGCGGACCAAAGCCTATGAAAAGCATAAACAGGAAGAAGAAAAAAAGGAACAGAATGAGCTGGATGAACGGATTTCGATCAGCTTTGCACGGGAAATTCTGTTGACAGATTGAAGCCGAAAGAAAGAAACCCTGTTTCGGAGCCGATACTTATGAATATGAAACAGATTATCCTACTGCTCGTGATCGGTATTTTCAGTTTCGTTATTGCCTTCGGAGGCACTTGGTGGATCAAGCGGAGCATGGCAAAGGTGCCGGACCCGACGGAAACCCAGAATCCTGAAAATCAGAACGGAATGACAACCGCCGGCGCCGGTCCCGAATCCCGACTCCTGCGGTCTTCCACCGCAACCGGTATGGATCGAATTCGTGGAATGGGAGAGAAAGAGCTGGCTGGATTGATAGACGATATTCGTGACAAAATGAAGGAATATGAAATCCGAGAAAAAGATCTGGCCCTGGAGGAACAGCGGATTCAGATGGCCCGTGGCGTCCTTCAGGAAGAACTGGATCGCCTCACCAAGCTCAATGAGCATATGACGCTCACGCTCGAAGATCTGACACGACAGGACGAGCAATTACAAAAGACAAGGATTCAAATCAACAGTATCGAAAAGGCCAATATCCAGCGTCTGGCCACAACGTATGACAAGATGGACCCGGTCAACTCCAGCAAGATTATGGTCAGTATGATGAAAAACCAGCAAATGGACGATGCCATAAAAATTGTCTACTACATGTCGGACCGGACGGCCGCCGAACTGCTGGGGCAGATCGCCACCACACAACCGGACCTGGCCGGTGTCATGAGTCTGGAGTTGAAGAAGATCAAAGAAGAAAGCGACTAATAGTATGGATATTGCAACCGTTTTGGGATTGGTGCTCGGATTTGGGGTGGTTTTCATCCCCATCCTGCTCGGAGGCATGTTGATGTCCTTTGTGGATGTTCCGTCGATGTGTATTGTTATCGGCGGGATGCTCTGTGCCGTCATGATCCATTTTTCCCTGCCCCAGTTCCTGGGCATTTTTGGCGTCGTCAAAAAGACATTTCTGGTAAAAGTGCTTATGCCGTCTGAAATCATTCAAAAGATGGTTAATTTCGCCGCCATCAGTCGAAGAGACGGGGCGCTGGCTCTCGAGGAGCAGATCCGTAAAGTAGATAATAAGTTCATCGTCAAGGGATTACAGATGCTCGTCGACGGCCAGGAAGAAGAGGCTGTCCGTGACATGATGGATCTGGAAATCCAGAACGTACGGGAAAGACACAACACCGGAAAAAAAGTGCTGGAGTTCATGGGAGCCTCCGCGCCGGCATTCGGAATGATCGGCACCCTGATCGGCCTCGTACAGATGCTGCAAAATCTCAGCGATCCTTCACAAATCGGAAAAGGGATGGCCGTCGCCCTGCTCACCACGTTCTACGGGGCGGTCATGGCCAACCTCGTATTCATCCCGATAGCCGGAAAGTTGGGAGTCTATTCCAAGGCGGAACTGTTGGCAATGGAGATGACCGTGGAAGGGATTTGTGCGATCAGTCGCGGGGAAAATCCAACCATTGTACGAGAAAAACTCCAATCCTTCGTCTCCCCGACCAAACGGGAAGATGTAAAAGCCACAATTTGATATGGCGAGGCAGAGTAAACAAATCGAAGATGAAGCCCCCGCCGGCGCGCCGGATTGGATGGTTACATTCAGCGACTGTATGACTCTCTTGCTGACATTTTTTGTTCTGCTGTTGAGTTTTGCTACCTTTCATGAGGAAACGCTTCCCGCCCTGGGACGAGCGTTTCAACATGCTCTTCCTTCGGTCGGAAACTCCCAGAAAACCGAAGTGGATTCGGTCTACGAAAAAGAAGAGACAAAAAACAGCGAAAGAGTCGATAAAGGAACGGAGACCAAGCCCCTGCTTCAAACCCCGGATAATGCAAGGCCGCAGGCCGAACAGAAGCCTTTGGATTTTAAAAACCTCAAAGTATTCTGTGTCGATTCCAGCCGCTTCTTTTGGGGGGAAGCAACCGCCATTTCCGCCGAAGGCCGACTCGTGTTGGATGCTTTGGCGCAGTTCCTACATTCGCAGCCCAGCCGGGTTGTGATCAGTGAAAACGGACCGCCCGGAACGCTGGAATTAGGACTGGACAGGGCCTGGGCCATCGTTGAATATCTGGCCGGTTCCGACTGTGAACAGCCGGTTCCCAGAGAAAAGTTCAGTGTAACCGGATCGACGATGATGAGACAAGGCCCCTCCGACACGCGCCGGGTGGAAATCACACTTTTGGAAAAGAGTCTATACGAATGAGTCGCAGGAAAAAGGGTTCAGAAGAACCGGGGCCCGGTGTTCCGGTGTACATCGTAACATATTCGGACATGGTCACGCTCCTATTGACCTTTTTCGTTATGTTACTGAGTCTGGCAAAACAGCAGCAAGAAGACCAGAAATTCATGGTTGGGATTACTTCGTTTCGGCGCGCCGTCGCCGATTTTGGTTTGTCCGGATCGCTCTTCAGCAAGGGGACCGGAATGGATTTTGAGTACCCAAAAGTCCAGTACAAGGTCCCCGAAAACGAAAAGGACTCCACGAAAGAAGAAATTGACACACGTTCCATCGATGAGCATCGGAACATGATGCGACGTATCGTTCGTGATATCGAACAGATGATGCAGACCAATCCCTCCCAGATCAAGGGAAGCGATAAGATCGCCTGTCCTACAACCATCCGGTTTTCTCCCGGTTCATGGCAGCTTGACCCGCAAGCCAGAACTTTCCTGGATGATTACAGTCGCCAAATGCAGACCTCTTTGGGGGAAAAACATACGATTCTTTACATCGTCGGACTGGCCGCTTCGGAAGTCAGTCCGCGACAGCAATGGAAAGTGTCTGCCCGCCGGGCCCAGGAGGTGGCCGACTATCTGCGAACGACACTGCCGCCGGATATCTCCTGGTCGATTTACTCCTGGGGCGCCGGAACGGGGGGAGATTGGGCAGGACAGACGGGATTGGTCAACCAAAACTCGCATATCTTGATTACCGCCGTCACAGACCAGTAATCGCGTCTGGTTTCCCAACACAATGTCTGATTCGACAACAGGATGTAACTATCGAATTCCCTGCCTTAAAATATTTTTTCCCATAACACCTGTCAGGCAATACCCGTAAATTGCCGTACGGTGGCTTTTCATGCAAGCAAAGGATCGGTACTTCCCGTTTTCAGGGAATCCGGTATGGAATTTGCACTCTTTCTGTCAAAAAGACAGGGATAATTATGCGCATGAAAAAAAGTCGATGGATTTGGATAGCCACAGGTCTGTTTTTGTTCCTGGCCGTCGCGCCCGCATGGCCAAAGATCGAGTCAAACAAAACTCCCATTAAAGATCCCAATACCCTTTCCTCAAAACCAGGATCCACTCCTCTTGATAAAATGCTTCAGGATCGTTCCAGCCTGCCCACGAGTGAACTGCTGCGCAAGTTCGCCATTGCGATCGGATTTGTCGCTGTGTTGGCCATAGCTGCTTTTTTTGTCTCTAAACGAGTCATGCCGAGAATTGCGACACCGAAAGGCAAGGAAATATCCGTCGTCGAAACGATCCCCCTGGGCGTCAGACGAAGCCTGCATCTGGTTAAAATCGGTCCTAACCGTCGTATCCTGATCGGGAGCACAAACGACAGTATCAGCTATTTGGCGGATGTATCGGAAACGTTCTCTATCGAAGAAAACAAGGAGGATTGATCGATATATGAATTGGACTTCGATACATACGTGTTTCCTGATAGCGGTTCTGGCCGTTGTTTCCCCCTGTCTGGCTCAAAATGACGATACGACCAATCCAAAAAATCCCTCTTTGCCGAATATCGCAGATATCGTTGATGTCATCGACAAGGCTTCAACACCGGATACCCCGACCGGCGAACCCCCTGAATGGAGCACACCGGTCAAGCTGGTCGTCATTTTCACAATCCTGGCCATCATTCCCTCGCTGCTGGCGATGACAACATCGTTTACGCGGATTGTGATCGTATTGAGCTTCGCACGTCAAGCTCTCAGCACACAATCCATTCCACCCACGACTGCCGTGATGGGACTGGCACTGTTCTTAACGATTTACACGATGGCCCCGACGTTTTACACGATCAACGAACAGGCGATCCAGCCTTATCTGGCCGAGGAGATCGACTTCGGTGAATTGTCTGCCAGGACTGCCCAGACCATGAAGGAATTCATGCTTCGCCAGACACGGGCCGAAGACCTCAAAGTCTTTGTGCAAATGGCCGATATTATCCCGCCGACCACCGTGGAGGAAATGCCCCTGCATATCGTTATCCCTTCGTTTATTATCAGTGAGTTCCGTACGGCCTTTGAAATCGGCTGTCTGATGTTCATCCCTTTTTTGCTGCTCGATCTGGTCATTGCCAGTGTACTGCTCAGCGCCGGGATGATGATGCTTCCTCCGGTCATGATCTCCCTGCCGTTCAAACTGATCCTGTTTATTTTGATCGACGGCTGGGGAATTCTGGCCAACAGTCTGAGTTTGAGTTTTCGATAGCGTTATATAAGCGAGGATTCCAATGAACCCGACACAGATCTTGTATCTCGGACGATATACACTGGAAACGGCACTGTTGCTCGCCGCCCCGGTGCTGCTGGCCTGTATGATCTCCGGCATCGCCATCTCCCTCTTCCAGACCATGACCTCTCTGCGGGATATGACCCTGACCATGGTGCCCAAGCTTGTGGCCGTCGGGATCGTCCTGCTGATTTTCGGCAACTGGATGATGCAGATACTGATACGGTTCACGACCGATATCTTTTCCCAGATTCAGGCGTATGGTCACTGATCATGGATTGGCTTACCGGCAGGATACTGGCGTTCGTATTGGTGCTCAGCCGCGTTGGAGCATTCTTTATGGTTGCGCCCCTGTTCAGTTGGGAGGCAATCCCGAGACGCATCAAAGTCAGCGTCGCCATTCTGCTGGCGGTGTTCTTCGCCGGAAGTATAAAAGTCGATGTGCCGGACGAATCGCTCTCGGCCATCCGGGCCATCCTCCTGATTGCCAATGAAACCATGTACGGTGTGGCCGTCGGGCTGATCTGCATGGTCCTGTTCTCTTCGATTCGAGTTAGTGCCCGCATCGCCGAGCGACAGATGGGATTCGCCATGGCTAACGTCATCGATCCGTTGACCGGCGAGAAAGCCCAGCCGCTGAGCATGCTGATGGAAATTATCTTCATCCTGCTGTTTTTCTCGGCCAACGGACATCATCTCCTTCTCAAAGTCATTGCTAAAAGCTACCAAAGCTTCCCCATCGGAACGATCCCCGACCTGGATATCCTGCTCAAGGGAGTCGTAGACTCGGGTACCACGATGCTGCTGGTATCCCTGAAAATATCGGCACCGATTCTGGCGGCCTTTCTATTGATGATGATCGTCATGGCCGTCATGGCCCGAATCGCACCGGAAACCAATATCCTCTTTCTCAGCCTGCCCCTGCGTGTGGGACTGGGATTGATTATGGTGGGTGTCTTTTTCCCTTTTATCAATGCGTTTGTTAAAGAGCTGGCTCAGTATATGGATAAACTGTTGCCTATCTAGTGTAAACGATGGCCGATCAACAGGAAAAAACAGAACAGCCAACCCCGCGACGCCTGGCCAAGGCCCGGGAGGAAGGATCGCTGCCAACCAGTACAGAAATGACCTCGGCCGTTGCGCTGATCACCCTGACCGCAACGACCTATTTCATGGGACCGCGGTTTTTGCAATGGGCCGTCAACAATGCAAAAGATGCGTTTACCTGCGATCGAACCTGTATGGACACCCCGCAGAGCTTCCTAGCCTTCGTCGCACAGAAAGCCCTGGCCGCTGCTTTAATTTCCATTCCGTTCCTGCTGGCCCTGATGATCAGCGGCGTCGCTGCCAATCTCGGTATGCACGGATTGAACTTCTCATCCAAAGCTATGCGTCTTCGATTTGACATGTTGAATCCGGGCAAGGCGCTCGGGGAGATGTTTTCCAAGAACAGCGCAGTGAAGCTGATCTTGTCCATCGTCAAACTGATCTTCATTTCGATCATTGTCTACTATTACCTCCGAAACCGTATCGGGCTTCTGGCAACCATGCAGTGGGCATGGTCGGTCGAACTGCTCGCCCAGATCGGTCGCCTGATCCTGGGTGTTATGATCCGACTGTGCGTCGGACTGCTCTTTATCGGTATCATTGACTTTATCTACCAGCGATGGCGCTACTTTGAAGGCCTCAAGATGACCAAACAGGAGGTCAAGGAAGAGATGCGCAGCACCCAGGGCCCGCCGGAGGCCCAGCGACGCATTCGACAACTGCAGTTCGAGGCGACCATGCGCCGCATGCTTCAGGATGTACCCAAGGCCAATGTCGTATTGGTCAATCCCACCCACGTCGCCGTCGCCCTCCAGTACGACCCCAAGAAGATGCACGCCCCCATCGTCGTCGCCAAAGGTGCCGACAACCTCTCGGAGAAGATAAAAGAGGTGGCAAGGGCATATGGTGTGCCGATTATCCGTCGGCCGGCGATTGCGAGGGAGCTGTATGCGACGGTGGATCTAGGGCGGCCGATACCGGAGAGTCTGTTTGTGGCGGTCGCGGAGGTATTGGCGTTAATTCATCGATTGAAGCATCAGAGGCGTTGAAGAATAGTACGATGACCTGTTATACTGCTCAAAACCGGTTTGGAGAATCGATGGCTCAGGCATATTCCACGCGAGACCACGCTGGCAAAGGCGGGATATTGATGCGGGGCGAGTTTACCTCGTTCGCCATGGCTGCCGCGCTGCTGGCGGGTTTGCTGGCGCCGATTCCGGAGCGGGTGTTCGATGTGCTCCTGATTGTGGGGCTTTGTCTTGCTATGGCGGTTGTTCTGTCAGCCCTGCTGGCCCGACGGGCGATCGAGCTGGGCTCGTTTCCGATGCTGGTGGCCGTGGCGGTTCTGTTCCGGATGGGGCAGGATGTGGCGGCCGCTCGAATGATCCTGTTCGACAATCGGGCCGGGACGCTGGTTGGAGCCCTTTCGCGTTCGGCGGCCGGGCTTTCGTCCGGGTGGTTGACAATTCTGGTGCTTGGAGGCGGGCTGACACTGGGCATCCTGGCCTTGCGGGCGGCGGCCCGGACGCGGCAGCGGGCGATCCAGTTTACCGTGCAGGGGGCGGTGATCAAACGGGCGGCGATTGCCGCCGAGAGACAACTGGGCAGTTTGAACATGACCCAGAGCCGGGAGTTGATGCGGCAGATCGGCCGGGAAGTGGGGTTTCATCAGAATATGACGGCAGTGGCGAGTCTGCTGGCCTGTCAGGCGGTGGTCGCCCTGGTTGCCGTGAGTGTGACGGCCCTGGTCCTGGAATTTCGATCCACGCCGCATGCGATCTATGAACAGGCATATCTGTCCGAGCCGCTGATCGTCGGCTTTGCGGGAATCAGCCTCGGGACGACTCTGCTGCTGGCAACGACCTCGGCGGGTCTGCTGAGCAAGCCGGGGCTGGTGACCAGCCGGCTGGAACTGGCCAACAACGAGCCGTCTCCGCAGAAGGTAACGATCGTCTCCGAACAGAGCGGGGAAAGTGAAGAGGTGGAGCTGATCAATCCGGAGTTTCTGACAAAGGAGCAGAATAATCCGTTT
>JAFGPC010000127.1 GCA_016926155.1 Sedimentisphaerales bacterium | reverse complement strand
TCCGTTTCCTCGGGATGAGAACCGTCACTGTAATTGACCCGATCTACGCGGATATAATACCGCACGCCGAATTCCTCGTCGCCCGGCAGGGCCAATTCAATCGCTTCACCGGCATTGTCCAACTTACCGTCATAAGGCCCGAATATTTTGCCGGTCGGCACTGAGGGATATCGGCTCTGGAAGGCGGCGATGTTTTTCACCACTACAATCCGCTGCCCGGCGGGAATTGTCACTCCGAGAGGGAAGGTAAACTGAACCCCGTCGTTAATCTGCCACGGGACCAGGGAGTCTTCCGATCCATACAATGCAACCGGCGACTCTGTAATGTTGTGAAGCTCGATGAATTCATATTCATCTTTGTCATAGACTCCGCCGACCGGAGGATGGTAGAGAATTTCACTGATCACAATCGGTCCGACTTTCGGGTAAGCGTTGTCATCGCCCGGAGTGTTTTCGCTCATGGCTGTGAAATCATGTTCCATCCCATCAGACAAAATGTGGCGACCGAACGCGACGGCTGTCTCAGAGGCACCGAACGCCTGACGAGTATAGTATGTACCGGTCACCAGTCCGTCCCGGCCGGAATACAGGTAAACTGTCTCGCCGCCTTCGCTGAGGGCAAACCGCTTTTCCAGAGGCTGCGATTCACTTCCAAAAGAAGATTCCTGATAAAAAACAAGATAACCGTTACCGGGCAAAAGGGTATCAGCAGGGATTTCGTATTTACGAATGGTATCCATATCCGTGTTGTCATCCGTTAGAAACCAGCCGCCAATAGAGATATCCTGATCCGTCGTATTATACAATTCGATCCAGTCTGAAGCATTCGAATGCGAATGCGCCAAAATCTCGTTAATTACAATAGTATCGGAAGCAAGACCCTGCTCAGCCTCTCCCGGAGACCCGCCATTGACCGTACTGGCTCGCCATGACGCCTTGATATTCCACAGATCGGGGCTGCCGTTCAGATCACCGCCGAAGACCAGCGAAAAACCCTGACCGTCGGTGATCGTGTACCATTTATCATTGTAGGTAAATTCAAGAATGGTGCTGTGTGTCTGGTCGTCCAGCTTGACGGTATCGCCACTGTTGGAAAGCTGCCCCTCGTAACCGCCCAGCACTTGAACCCCCTGCGGAACTGAATAGCGTGCTGCAAAAGCGGCTGGATTTTTAGCCAGTACCAGATATTCCCCCGGCGCCAACAGGATATCGTCAGCAAAAGCATATTGAAGCCCGGCGGTAAAAGCCGTGCCGGCCAACGACAGAGGGATGCTTGCCGTATTGGTCAACTCAACATACTCGTATTCGTCATCGGCATACGCTACCCCGCTGAAAGCAGACGGATGATACATCAACTCCGTAATGCGCAGATACCGCTGGGCGTCACTCGGATTGCCTTCATAAGTCTTCGTAGCCACCAGTTCATCTGCAGCATTGCGAACCTCAATGGTCTCACCCCAACTCGACAGGTGCCCGGAATAATTGCCCTGTACAAACAAATGCTGGCCGCCCGTCGGAGATGTCGTCCTGTTTCGAAATGCAATGGCATTGGGTGTAATATACAGCGTACCGGCGGCAGGAATAACTGTGCCCGGCGCAAAGGTATGCGAAATTCCCCCTGTAACCTTCCATCCGCTGATATCCACGGCGAAGGCATTGGGATTGATGATCTCAATATATTCCTCGTCCTGATTCCACGAAGCGGGATTAAACTCAATCGTTCCGATCTGGAGCGAGAATTGTGCCGGTTGAGCCTCGGGAATGCCTGCCGGATCATCCGGCCATGTGGAGCCATGCAGGTGGTTGACGTACAGATGGGTACGTCGGACAGGGAGATACAAGGACTTAATTTTATTCACTTCATTCAGATAGCTCGAAGAATTCAGGTTGTAGGACACCAAGTCAACCAGTTCGTTAATCCTCTTTTCATAATAAAGCTGATCTGCGGATGTTCCGGGAGCCTGAAGGAACGTATCCATCAGCGTTCGCAATCGCCGCAGGTACATCTGGCGTGAGGTGGGATCGGAATAAATCGCATCAAAAAGGCGATTCCATTGATAATCGACCTTCTGATGATATCGGCTGCCAAAGAAAGGATGACTTGGGGAACGATCGGGATCTCCGGGCCAGTCTTGATCGGCAATGACACCGGAAATACCGCTATTTAACCCAAACGATAAATCTTTGTCCCACGGTATAAACATCCACTCGCCGGTACGGTTGGTGTCACGGTACAGGAAGTAATTTTTATGCGTATGATCGTTCTCGTGAACAAGCACACACACCGCCAAATAGTCAATCACCGCCGGAATATTGACATTATCAAAAAGATAAATCCCGCGGTTGGCATCGTTAGGATTCAGTCCTGTTCTAAGCGCCATCAGGTCGCTGTTGTCTTCATCCAGACGGGTGATTTTTCGTTCCACCTGTTCATCGGGCTTTGTATCCGGCAAATCGCTGCTCAAATCGCTATAAACCTTATAAAACGCTCCGTTATCGTCCAGTCCAACGCGCCGAAGCAAATGACGATCCGGCTGTTCCACAAAAACACGCACATAGGAACTACTGTTATTACGAATGATATGCAACGGGAATACAATACTGCACGGCAACCCGACTTGAGCATATGTCTCAAAGGACAGCGACGGACGCAGATAGGTCGGATCTGCTCCCGCTTCATTGAGGTTGATTTCGTCAACCCGCTCATACGCCGGATCAAACAGGAAATTATACCC
>JAFGPC010000126.1 GCA_016926155.1 Sedimentisphaerales bacterium | reverse complement strand
CGGGGTCGTCAGATCCGCACAGCCGGAACCGGCACAGGAACCGTCCAGCCATTGGGAGGCAAATGCCGCCACATCCGAAAGCGATACTCGACAATCCCCCGTCAGGTCACCGGGAGGACAGGAAGCGAATGCCATGGAAAGAAGAAAAAATGGGTACAAAACCGCCCCCCCGCGCGTACACAACGTCCCGTGCATAACAAATCCTCTGCTCATCACCTGTTGATTCGGATTTCCAATCTAAAACCGTTATTATTCAGAGGGAAATCGCCTCATCCATCCTTACTCGTCGGCTAAACAGCCTCAAAAAGGCCAGATTAATTATAGCCAAAGAACGTCGCTCTTCCTATAAAAAAGCGACTCTCGGGGTACGAATGTTGGCACAAAAAAAGATATTTTTTCACAAATACGCCATCCCATTCGCTCACAACAGGCTTTGGAGGAGAAAATAGAACAGACAAAATCGACCTTGCCGGTCAAGTCGAGTTGTAGGATGAATCAGGACTCAATTGTTTTAGAATATTTGATTTGACCATCCAAACTGATTGTAACGTCCTCGAACGGCATGTTAGCCTTAGCAGCCCGGATGGCGTTCTGGGTAATCCAGGTCAGGCCGGAACAACATGGCACTTCCATGTGAACCACAGTGAGCGAGGCGGGTTGTGCAATCTTCAGGATATCAGTAAGCTTCTGTACATAATAGTCTTGATCATCCAGCTTGGGACAGCCGATCGCGATAGCTTTTTCCTTGAGTAATCGATGGTGGAAATTACCCATGGCAAAGGGGACACAATCCGCCACGAACAGCAGATCGGCATTCTTCAGATAGGACGCCATCGGTGAGAGCAGGTGCAGTTGGACCGGCCATTGGCGTAATTGAGAAGAGACATCCCCCGATTGCATATCCGTCTTGACAGAGGCAGTCAGATTTCTTGCCTTCATGCCGGGACAGACAAAACCTGCTGCAGGCACCGGATCGGAAATGGCCTTTTGTTTCTTCTGTTCGAGATATTGTTTAACGGCCTCTTCATCGAATTCGGTAGCATCCCGCTGTTCGATTGTGATCGCATCCTGCGGGCAATGCCCGAGACAGGCCCCCAGGCCGTCACAGTATGTTTCACTGATGAGTCTGGCCTTGCCGTCGATGATCCGGATTGCTCCTTCGGCACAGGCCGTGACACACTGCCCGCAGCCATTACATTTATCTTCATCAATCTTTACGATATTTCGCAACGCCATAACTATGTCCTTGTTCGAGTTCGAATGCAGGGTGGACCGATAGGATCCACCCTGCTCTATGGTATCTCATTTCTAACTCTATGCCGCCGAGCCCAGAATCGCCTTGAGGTCTTCTTCGGCCGTTGTGATCGGAGCAATATTAAATTTCTCTACCAGCACATTAAGCACATCCGGCGTGATAAAAGCCGGCAGTGAAGGTCCCAGCCGAATGTTTTTGATACCCAAGTGCAGCAGCGTCAACAGAATACAGACAGCCTTCTGCTCGTACCAGCTCAGCACCATCGACAGTGGCAGGTCATTAACGCCGCAATCAAAGGCGTTGGCCAGGGCAACGGCGATCTGAATCGCCGAATAGGCATCGTTACACTGCCCTACATCCAGCAATCGGGGAATCCCGCCAATGTCGCCAAACTCCAGCTTATTAAAGCGATATTTGCCGCAGGCCAGTGTCAGAATGACACAATCATCGGGGACCGCCTGGGCAAATTCGGTGTAGTAGTTACGGCCTGTCTTGGCTCCATCGCATCCGCCGACCAGGAAAAAGTGGCGGATCTTCCCGGCTTTGACCGCATCGATGACTGTCCCGGCAACATTCATGACGGCATTGTGCCCGAATCCCACGGTAATTATCTTTTCCGGAGCATCCGTCGGAAATCCGGGAGCGGCCAGGGCCGCTTCGATCACCGGAGTAAAATCTCCATCCGAAATATGCTTGACTCCCGGCCAGGCGACCAGACCGCTGGTGAAGATCCGGTCTTTATAGCTGTCACGAGGCTTCTGGATGCAGTTGGTGGTCATCAGGATCGCTCCGGGGAAGGCGTCGAATTCCTTGGCCTGATCCTGCCAGGCTCCACCGTAGTTACCCACCAAATGTTTGTATTTCTTCAACTCGGGATACGCATGGCACGGCAGCATTTCTCCGTGAGTATAAACGTTGATCCCCTTGCCCTCGGTCTGTTTGAGCAGCTCGGCCAGATCTTTGAGATCATGGCCGGATATAACAATGGCCTTGCCCTTAACCGGTGTGACGCGGACCTTCGTTGGCTCCGGATGTCCGTATACACCGGTATTGCCCGCATCCAGCAGTTCCATTACACGGAGGTTGACCTCGCCACATTTGAGGTTCATGCCCAGCAATGCATCAACCTCTGTCGCCTTGTCTGTTGTTAAAAAATCCAGCGCTTCATGGAAAAAGGCGTACACTTCGGGATCTTCCTGACCCAGGATCATGGCATGATCCGCATAAGCCGCCGTTCCCTTCATGCCGTACACCAATAACTCCTGCAGACCCGTGATGGTATCGCCCAGCTTAGTTTTTCGCTTTTCGATTCCCGCATCCAGGGCCTGGGCCAGCAGCCCCGCGCGATCGGCGGCAGGCTTCCACGCGGCAGGACCGGTTGCCGGAGCGTTCGCGCCGCTCAACTGGCGGGCTTTATCCATGATCGAACCGGCTTTTTTCAACAACCCTGTCAACCGATCCGGATCGAAGTTGACATTGGTAACCGTGGTAAACAGAGCTTGGAGTACGAAGCGATCAATATCGGCGTTGCTCTTGCCGGCCTGACGTGCACGGTACGCATAATAGCTGATCCCCTTACACGCTTCTACCAGTAAATCCTGCAGGGCCGCGGTCTCCGGATCCTTGCCGCAAACACCCATCTTGGTGCATCCTTGCCCTTTGGCGGTTTGTTCACATTGATAGCAAAACATCTCTTTTCTCCTTCTTTCACATCCCTGGATTATTTTCTTTTGTTTCGATTATTCACGAATCATGGTTAGCAGCATTTTGAAACGATTCTCGGCCGTGACCGAATGGGGAACGTTTGCCGGCATAATTACGATCTGCCCGGCCTCGACGTTCAATTTTTTCTCTGCGATGGTGATCGCGGCAGATCCCTCGACGACCTCCACAAGGGCATCGTACGGGGCCTGGTGCGTGCTGAGCCGCTGGCCCGCATCAAAGGCAAACAGCGTGACAGTGCCGACACCCTTGTCGATGATGCGTTTGCTGACAATGGAGTCGCCGGCATACTCGACCAGCGATGCCAACGGTTGGGTCTGCGAGACGCACGCGGTTAACAGACTCTGGTTTTCGTTAGCCATTAGGAGTCCCCCTTACATGAACAAGAAGTAGATGTAGATTGAGAATCCAGCAGGTCCTGCAGCGAGATGTCAGCCAGATAGTTTTCTATATACCTTTGCAGATCGACCAGCTTGGCGCTGATGGCACAACGCGGCTGTAGCGGACACACATCCGTCGAAAGCATACAATGGTTCAGACTGACTGGCCCCTGGGCCACGAGAATGACATCAAGCAGGCTGATCTGGGCAGGATTTTTAGCCAGTGAAAATCCGCCTTTAGGCCCCATGGTGCTCTGGATGAGCCCGGCCGCCTGAAGCTGCTGGAGGATCTTACTGGCAAACTGGGCCGAGATCCGCTCGGCCTTGGCCAGCTTGCGGGCTGAGACGGGCCCATCGCCATTCTGTCTGGCCAGATGAACCATCGCCCGCAGGGCATAATCGGTATTTTGTCGAATAACGTTCATGGATTCCTCAAATCACCATTATTCTATATAGGACCATTTTACTCCTACTTACGGTCAGGTCAAGCTATGGATCGAGTTTTTTTTGAAAATACCAGGCAGGATCTTCTTAACTTCTTAACTAACAAGGCCTTACGGTCATAAGAATTTCTTTTCCCTATCAGATATCCATTAGCTTGATAAGACATAGAGTCTAAGAAAGTATTTGGCATTCTTTGGCATTCTTCCCGTTTTTGGCTCAAAAACCGAACAATGCCAACATGACACATTGACCTACACTGTCGTCACGGCTTCCTTTGTCATCCCGGCCTCGAGCCGGGATCCAGGTCTGAGCATGCAGGCCGTACAATATCGCTCTGGATGCCGGATTAAATCCGGTATGACAAAGAAACTCTTTTCATTATAACTTAGATGCTTTTAACCAGAGACCGGACGAGGTTCGAGATACGCTTTGAGTCGGGCGTGCGCTGCCAGAGGGGCCTGTTGTCGTCTTTATAGGCCGGCTGGGTCTGTTCGAAAGGCGTCTTATTCGGATTGACGTAAAAGATGCCCAGGGGCAGTCTCTCGGTTTCTGTCGCCCGGGCAAAGGCGGCATTGCGGTCACCGGGATCGTGGTCTTCCACCCAGTAGGTATTGTCGGTATACCATTGGTAGGTATTGATCCGGTTGAAGGTCACACAGGGCTGGAAGATATCGACCAGGGCATAGCCGGGGTGTTGAATAGCTTGCTTGATAACCTCGATGCTTTTTTCGGCATCCTTGACAAAGACACGCGCTACGAATGAGGCATCCAGCGCAATCGCCACAGCCAGGGGATTGAACGGTTCCAGGACAACACCGTTCACCTGTACGGGTGTTTTAAAGCCGCGCATAGTCGTTGGCGACGCCTGGCCCTTGGTCAGACCGTATACCTGGTTGTCATGAACAATGTTGGTGATATTCGGATTGCGGCGGATGCAGTGAATGAAATGGTTGCCGCCCTCGCCGTACATATCCCCGTCACCGCTCTCGGCAATGACTGTCAGATGAGGATTGGCCGCCTTGATCGCAGTCGCCGACGGCAGCGCCCGACCATGCAGTCCGTTAAAATAGTGACAACGCATGTACTGGGGTATCTTGGCGGCCTGCCCGATGCCCGAGACCATCACCAACTGTTCCGGAGCGATGTCCAGTTCAGACAGAGCCGTTTTGAGTAGCTTGAGAATGCCGAAGTCGCCGCAGCCGGGGCACCACGCGATATCGATCTTTCCCATGTCATATGTCTTAGCATCCATCGGAAATCCTCATGATAAAATTTCTGTAAGCTGCTCAACCACGTCTTCGACGGAGAACGGAAAACCGTCGTACTTGAGAATGCGGTGATCCACTTCCACTCCGGTATGCAGCTTGATCAGTTTGGCGAATTGTCCCGTGGCGTTGCCTTCCAAAACGATCGTCTTTTCCGCCCTGTCAAGGTACCCTGCCATCTCCGGATGCAGTGGATAGATCTGACTGTAATGCAGGAGACTCGTATCCTTTCGATCGAGGCGGGCCAGGGCCTCGGCAACGATGGGAAACGTCGAACCCCAGCAGAGGACCAGGTTTTTATACTCAGTATCCGGCCACAAGGTCGGCTCGATCACATCCTGCAAAATTCCATTCATCTTGCGAAGGCGTTTTTCATTCTGGGCAATCCGAACATTGCGATCTTCGGTGATGTGTCCGGATTCATCGTGCTCATCGCTGTCAACACAGACCAGCCCTTTTCCGCGGCCGGGGATGCCACGCGGCGAAAGGCCGTTTTCGGCACCCTTGAACCGCTGATAATCGCCGGCGGTCTCAATGAAATGCTTTTCGGCGGGAATAGCATCCACGTCGAACGGATCGGTGTTGTAAAGCGATTCCAAAAGGTACTGGTCGGTCAGGATAAAAACGGGCACCTGATATTTATCGGCCAGATTAAACGCCTGTGCGGTGCAAGTGAAGGCCTCCTGGAGGGTGCCGGGAGCCAGCAGAATCCGCGGAAACTCGCCATGACCGGCATACAGGGCCAGTTCCAGATCTCCCTGTTCGGTCCGCGTGGGCAGTCCGGTTGCCGGGCCGGGCCGTTGGGCCAGATGCACGACAAGGGGAGATTCGATGATCCCGGCCAGACTGATCCCTTCGCACATCAGGGCAAATCCGCCGCCGGATGTGGTCGCCATTGCTCTAGCGCCGGCATACCAGGCCCCCAGCGCCATATTAACCGCGGCAATTTCGTCCTCTGCCTGCTCGACGACAAGACCAAAGTCGTTCGACTGCTTTGCCATATAGGCCAATACTCCCGTCGAGGGTGACATGGGATAGGAAGAGACAAAGTTGCATCCGCCGGTCAGGGCGCCAAGTCCGACGGCCTCGGTGCCGCTGAGGAACATCTGTGAGGCGGGTTTATCCGAGGAAGCGATCGAGATCTGAAGAGTTCCGTCGGTAACGAATCGTGAGCCGTATTCATGTCCGGCTTTGACTGCAGCGATGTTCTTTTCGACGATATCTTCAGTCTTCCGCCGGAAAAACCGGCGAATATAATCGGCAAGCTGTTCGCTCTGAATGCCCAGCAGTGCTGCCAGGACCCCTACTGCAACAATATTGGAAAAAACCTTGTTGCCGATCTCCTCGGCGATCTTTCCCAGGGGAACGGGGCAGCAGGTATACGTCTTGGTGTCCACTTCATCGCCCAGCATATTCAAATCACCCAGAATGACAGTCTTATCCGTCATCCGCCATGCTGTATGTTCGACTGCGCCCCTGGCCAGCGGCACCAGTACGTCGATCTGCTTGGTGAATGCCCGGACGGGCCTGTCGGCAACACGGATTTCTGTGGAATTCATGCCGCCCCGCACACGGGACATGTATTCCGGAGTGGCAAACACGTTGTATCCATTCTGCTTAAGGATCTTGGTCAGCAGGGATTCCACAGTCTGAATACCCATGCCTGCCGGTCCGCACAGCACCATGGAGACCTGTCCTTTGATTTCCATATCGCTCAGTTTAACAACCCCCATTTCCCAATTTTCAATTTAGTACTTATCCAGATGCTCCCATTCAGCATTTTCAAGCCACGTGTCAGGACGGGAGACTAACTCGATAATGTTATCCAGCAGAACATAATGCCGCTCTTCCTCGGCAGCAATTTTTTTCAACAGTTCCTTTTGAGTCGTCGTTTCCACCTGCCGGGCCTTTTCTTCATAGAAGTCCTGGCTCTTTTTTTCTAAATCCTGTGCCTGTCGATACAACTTGACCTGATCGGCCTGCAGGTCAAGAGTGTTTCCGTCGGCCTTCATCTGAGCAAATACATTTTTAGCCTCATTCAGAACTGCCGTATCAGGATATTCCGGTGTACTCTGCTCCATTCGGCTGAGTATCTGATAGTGTCGAACCTCTTCGTCCGCCAGGATGGTCAAGATTCTTCGGATACCGGTATTTTTGCTTTTCCGGGCCAGGTCACGATAAAGATTTTCCCCCTCTTTTTCCATCTGCATGGCGAACTCAAAAATGTTCATGCTTTCTCCTTTACGATTTATTTTCTCTTTATAAAACACCCCTATTGCCCGTATGGAAACACGGGTTTGGTGTTTTGTCAAGTGCCCTTTGTACGTCTCTACAAACAGATTGTGCAGTCAAAGAGTATAAAAAAAGAGAAATGCAGAAAGAAGGTTGTATGGGAATGCGGGATATTTCGCTTTGGGGTTTTTATCGAACAGCCTGTCGCGGAAGGAAAAAAGTTCCCGCTTTTAGACGATCCGGAAAAGGAGTGCTTCCGTCACAGGTGAGCGATATTTTCATAGGAACAGACTCTTCAATTGAATAATTATCGACATGTTCATCTGTAAAGACTGCCGCCGGCAGTACAGACAAATCGCTTTGTATAGTCTTTCTCTGCCAATAACTGGGGTAGAAGGATGACTCACTAGTCATATCGTTGCCGGCCCTGAACTTTTCACAACTGGCAAAGGCATCAGGATGGCGATGATGATCATAGGCAAAATAGTCCGTAGCAAGTAAATTACTTTGACCGGTCTGTCCTGCTGCCGTCTGGGGCCCCGCAAAAACCCGGTCGGAATCGGGCAAGTAGCCTCGATAGCCCCAATACAGACAGTAGGTCCCTCGCAGTTCATCCAATCCGGTCCCATTGTCAGGATTGTCCCATTCATCTGCCGCTTCCCATGCCTGCTCCAGATACTTGAAAGGCCTTGGAGCGTTGGGACAATGCATAATCTGCACTTTATCAACGTAAGAAACTAGATAGGAGGCAATAGAGCGATTTTGACGAGGCCCCTGGGCATCGACAGCCATAAGCCGGTTAGGGGCTGTCCAACTCAAATTCTGTACATCAGGACCATTGGTTGCAACAGAAACAGGATAGCGATCGTCATTATCCACAGAATACACATTTACGGAACGTGCGATTTCCCTCAGATTGCTTTTGCTTTGGAGACGTCGGGCATGATTCCGGATTCGGCCCAAAGCTGGAACCAGAATAGATAAGAGCAGGGAAATTACAAACAAAACGACAAGCAATTCGATAACAGTGAATCCCCTTCTCCTCAGCCCCTCCGCAATAGATTGTCTCTTCTCCTCTGCGATATTCTGGCCTCCTTCTCCAGCATTCGCAATTTCTTCCGGTCTTCATTCACCCTTCAATTATTATTATAGTGTTTACGTCATGTTTGTCAACCATAAGAAGGCCAAAAACGAACTGATAGGCGCATTTTATATAGAAAGAGTTGGTTTTGACCTGTATCCAGTGTGTACACCTAGGCAAAGAGAGATTTATCGGGCCAGAATGGTTTCTAAAAGCCATTCTTCGGCCAGAATAGAGAGATCCTGGAGGTTTACGCTTCCATCTCGATTGATATCCCCCCGCAAGGGCCAATGGCTCCGAGAGGCATAGGGATTGGCTCCATAAGCTCCCATGTTGATTCGACCCCCATTGGGTTGTGGTTCTTTTATCGGCTCCTCCTGCCAATCCCCGGCATCAATACAGGGGCTGGTTATCTCATCCAAAACCCACATTCCCGGCTGTGATAGATCATTGCTATCCGGGAAGTAATACCGACCATATTCGGATTTCAGGTGAAAATCGCCTTTTTCCGGATCTGCAAAAACAGGTCCCAGTCCTTTGAAATAGACCATTTTTACCTGCTCAGGCGTGAGAACTCGATCAAACAACATAACTTCATCGATCAAACCATCATACCCATATCCTTCATAAGCACTACCTCGTAGACCAACGACCAGGTCGTTATAAAGTTGATCGGGAAGTGCATTGATCGGACTGTCCCCCCAACTCCCGCTGATTTGAAGCTCGGTATCTAGATAAAACGCAGCCTTTAGCTGATCCGCGTCAAAAGTGACAACTACGTGTTGCCATCGATCAGGCTGAATGGATGCGGGAGAGGTTTCTCGTCCGTTGTTGTCATGGTATTCCATATCCAGCCGAAGCCCTCTCTCTTCGATACTGAGCATGTATTCCTTATTGCTGTGTCCCTCCACTTTGGCCAAAAGTGTGCTGATATCGCTCACAATACGCGGCTTAATCCAGAGACCGACCGAATAATCCCTGTTTCCAAGTCGTATCGATGCATTATCCTCTACAAAGACGTAATCCTGCTGCCCGTCAAAAGAAAGAGCCAATCCCACAATTCCGCCGGTCCATTGGGCTCCGAAGATCGTTCCATGGCTGTTCCCTGCCCAATCGTATGCGGTTTGTCCGTACCCTTCGTCGAATCCCCACCAAGCCACCGGTTTCGGTTCGATCTGGTCTCTGAGCCAGCAATAGCTGGTTTGACATTCACTGATATCATCCTGTGATAAATCGGAATAGATATTGTTCCAGAAAATACAATTGCGTATATCCGGACGGGCTCCTTCCCGTGCATCAATTCCAAACTCGCATCCGACAATAGTAAGGTTTCGCAATGTCGGGGAAGCCATCCATGTAAATACAGCGTACTGACTGTAACGAATAATAAAATTGCTCAAAATGCTTTGGGCTCCTTCACCACGATGGAAAGATACGGCCCATCCTGCCGGAACTTCCAATACTGCGGCATCGGTGGCGCTGGTAATGGTGATCGCCTTTCCCTGGTAATCAATGCCTTCTCTGTAAATCCCCGGCCAGACTAAGACCCGATCACCATCCGCTGCCAAATCAATTGCCTGCTGAATGGAGGACAAGGCAGAATCCTGCGTTAGTCCGTCATTCATTTCATTCCCATCCTGACGAACATGCCATGTCCGACCTGCCTTGACCAACTCCAGGATTTCCGCCTGCGTTATCGGGTAATTGTAAATTCGAACATCATCAATACAGCCGTCCCAATAGCGTCGCGGTTGTTGTGCATTTTCTCCGATCAGGACAGGATACGAACTGACATCGATCCATCCGGTCGCTTCTTTCGAGATATCCAGTTGGCCATCGACATAAAGGGACATGGTTTGGCCGTCATACACACCAGCCGCATGGTGCCATAGGCCGTCATCCACTGGAATTGAACCCCAAATATTGCTCCACTCCGTACCCGGCACCTCTACTCCTGTACATGCAAACTCGAGATTATGAGTGTTCTGATATCGCTGGAGCCGAAAGGAATTATCCCCTTTCGTGACAATGGCCTGAAATTGCCTGTCAAATTGATTCACCTTGATCCAGGCACAAACCGTAATGCTGTTTCGGATATCAAACTGTATTCCGTTTCCACAATCGACATAGTCTCCTAATCCATCGAATTGCAGACAACCCCTGACTCGACCGGTAAAAGGCTGCCAAAGATGATTACCAACCAGGTCACCAGTGGCTGAACCGGCTGAATCACGTGCTCTTCTTCCCGTTAATTCATCCATTGTCCAGTGCGCAACAATCCCGATCATCGGGGTAAATTCGTAGGCTCCCATATCTACAAAACCATCCTGGATCCTGGATTGACCGGCCAAGTCGTATTCTATGGACACGACCGAATGATCACCGGTGTTGATACATGGCGAACTGGATAGAAGATGCAGGTCGTCGTCTTCGGTGCCGAACCTGTCATCGAGTCCGTCCGCATCGACAAATCCGGGATCGCCTCCAATATTACCGATCCCCCCCAGAGCTCCGCTCCATCCTTGTAAGCAACAATAACGAAGGATTACCGAACCATTTTCAATTGCAATCTGACTGGTTTCGTCATATCCCAGCGAATCGCTATTATTCCAGAAAATACTGTTGATCATCGTAGGTGTCGAGCCGTTATTGACATATACGGCACCACCTCGATCAGAGGCCTGATTACCACTGAACGTACAATTTACAATGATCGAACTGCTTTGATAGTCCTCATACAAAGCTCCCCCCCACTGCCCGGATATATTTCCGCTGAAAAGGCAATTGACGAAAACAGCATGACACTCCTCCCGGTTCCGAACTGCTCCGCAACTAGACTGTGCCTTGTTGCCAAGGAAACGACAGTTAATGAATTCCGGAAAGCTTTCATCGTAATTGAGAACAGCAGGATCATAAAGCCCGGTGTTTTCCATAAAAGTGCAATTGATAATGCGTATCCGTGACTCTTCAATGAGAATGCCTCCGCCACGATTTCGATTGGAATCCGAACCATCACAATTGCTGTGAACAATAAAAAAACCGTCCAACACGGTATTTTCGCTCAACTCTGAAGCGACCAGTACATGATAGCAGTTTTCTTCATATCCGGAAAAGTTAGGCCCATCATTGCTGAGCATATCACCGCTTAGGACGCTGGGAAATTGTACAATATCCCAGTCGTTCGGATCCACAGTTCCAAGTCCGGCATATCCACCTAACAGCCGGACTCCGCTCGGCAGATGGAAGGATTTATTGCGATCGATTTCGTTGGCATCGGTGACGCTTGATAGATGAGGGTAGTATACTCCCTGGGCTACACGAATCTCGTCCCCATCTGAAGCTTGTGAAAGGGCATCGGAAAGACAAGAAAACGCATGGCTCCAGGTTCGCCCGTCCCCGTTTGATGAGGCGTCGTCATCGACATAAAAGAGGTCGGCTGTGGCTGCTGCGCAGAGGACCACCACGAACAGGCACAACACCCACAGCCGTATTGCGGCTTGCTTAATTATTGCCATCCCCACCCTCACAACAGAAACAAGGAACGAGCTATTTTTACTGTCTACTGTACCAGCCACAAGAGCCATAACAGTGACCCACTGCTGTCTGATTTGTGTCTACTTTGCGGCCGAGGAGTTATGAATTCCATAGGAGCTTCGGGTTTGAGTTGATACGTAAAATTCAAAGTGCCGCTGGTCTTGCTGCCCGTCGTATCAGTCCATTCCAGGTCGATTTGAGTAAGAAGGTCTCTCTCCATATCAATCGTATAGATAATGGAACCGGATCCGCACTCCAGACGAACCTGACCAATAGTCTCATCTTCCGAAACACGACTTTTAAACCAGATTTGTCGCCGGGCCGCATCCCTGCGAATCGTATCCATGGTATGCAAACCCGCCCAGGGGCGAACAAATCCTTCGAAAAAACTAGCGACCGGATACAACGTCTGAGACCGGGAACGAATATCATAGAGATAAGTATCCTGAGGGCCGTCTTGAATCATCATTTCATATCCCACCTGCAGTTGGAGGGTGGGACGTACTTCTTTCAATTTCGCATACACCAGAGGAATTCGACCCTCTCCAACGACGGTATCAGCCCCAATATTGCCGGTAATTCGAAAGTGCGTCCAGCCCTGTTTGTGCAGTTCGTCGCGTCGATCCACAATTCGTACATCTTTGGGCCAGTCGCATTTGAAATAATCTTCCTTCAACATGTGCAAATGATGCGTGGTCCATGAAGTCGGAGTTCCCTTCTCTTCCGGACGGGCAATCACCAACAATCCCGCTTCCTGGTCAGTAACTCGATCCAGATCTTTGGATTCCGGCTGAACACGGGAGAGAAATTGGCTCATCGCCGCATCGTCTGTCGGCAACCGTCGAACAAGAAGCTTTGGATCCCACATATTGAAGTTATTTACGTATACCGTATTAGAGCGAGCATCAAAATAATAATTTCCCAATTCATTCTGGAGCCACTGACAATAATCATTCTCATGGGCACTGAGAGTTAACGTGCGCCGGGTCATAACGGCCCCCCCAGGTCCATCCGGATAGTAATACCAGCACTCATTGGTCGATGCACCCGGTACAGTCGAAACCGTGGCAGCAGACCCGCCAACACCCGCCGAAGGGATCGCCGGAGAATTGGGGATGATTACGGCTGATCCAACGGCCAGAAATCCAACCGTGGCCAATGTGGCGACTGTAGCCTTACTGGTAAGAACGGCGGCTCCGGCCGCCGCAGCGCCAACTTTCATCGTACCGGATGCGATCGAAATCTGCGCTGCGGTGGCCTTGCTTTCAGCAGTCATGCGGCCAAATATTACTAATGCCGTAATAACAGCCCCTCGTCCCAATCCTCGGCGAGTTAGTTTTTTCGCTAATGCGTTTTTGGCGCGGAAAAACAGAACACGTGAACTGAATTCGGTTATGCCCATTTCTTCTGCAATATGGACATAATCCATCTCCTCATAACAACGCATCACCAGGATTTCTCTGTAGCGTGGCTTGAGGCTCCCCAGGGTTTCCACGACAATCTGCTTAAGTTCGTCGGTTACCATCTCGGCAAATCCCTCCCGGCTGTTGTCATGAGCCAGGGTATGCTGGATGTCATCTACAGACATAGCGCGACGGGTTTGCTGCCGTGCATGATGATGGTGCAGTTTATTGATCGCAATCCGGCGCAACCAGGGCCAAAAACGATCCGCTTTTTCTAATTTATCGAGGAACCGTAACATCTCGATCATACTCTCCTGGACAATATCTTCCGTTACGTCATGCCGCAAGGTCATTCGCTGTACATAACTGTACAGACGCGGCCTTATCAGCTCAGCCAGTCGATTCCGGCTGTCCTCGTCCCCCCGCTGAGCATTTATCACAAGTTCTGTAAGATCCGTGCTTTCAACCATACAAGACTACAATTCTGAGTATCCGAACAGGCCGGACGTAACATTTGTTTTATAATTTTTCTCCGTTTTCCGTTTTACTTTTCCTATAAATTTCAATTTCAGCAAGCAAAAATGTCAAAATCACAAAACTTTCTCTTGTGCCGTAGTATATACTAATATTCAGGATCCTCTGTAATCCTGTCTCTCTCAAGATTACAGAGATGGTTCTGCCGAACCAGGAGATCCTCCTATCTCGATACTGGGTATCCAGTTTTCTGGGATGTCATATTCGTTATATGGAATCATCAAATCGACGGTCACCAGGGAATACCCTCCTCCAGAAGTGACAGGGTACCACCAGGCAGCATAATTAAACCGAAGGATTGCAGCATCATACGGAACAGGCAGAGCCAGAACTATCGATTCTCCCGAGTCATTCAAACGATTCTGATATACTCCCGCCACAACCGGGGCATCGCTATATTTGTTGCGAAAGCCGGCAAGATCGTTGGTCACAACGATATATGCCCCCGGATCGAGGAGCATTTCAGGCATGGTAAATTCTACGCCGTCGATAAAACGCACACCGGTGATATCAAGAGGATCGGAACCGATATTGGTCAATTCAATGAACTCGACTGTCTCACCAGATCCCGGATAATACATCAATTCGCTAATACGCAGGTCGTTCTGCAAGGCACGCATTTTTCCCATGGTGTCTTCTCCGACAACCTCTTCGATAACCAAATCCAGCTCTACAGAAAAGAGAAAATCGGTGCTGTCTTCGGTATCCATTGCATGAATTGCCAGGATATTCTCTCCCTCATGCAGCGACTGAAGCGTCTGGGTATCCGTAATGATAAAATCAGCAAACTGCAGAGCCAAGGAATCGCTCTGGCCGTTTCCTGTAGCAAACGAATTCCAGACCGGATCAGATGGAATCGGTCCGCTTTCGGGGCCTTTGACGCCGTTGATATAGGCGATGAAGGCATCGTCATATTTCACCCGAAGCGTCAGGGAGGTCATGCCGGCAACCTGCTCGGCAGAAAGGGCAAACGGAATACGGATATAACAGCTTCCGGTTGCGTCGTCTTCATGCAGGGCCATGACGTCATAGGTGATAACCGGAACATAGCTGGTGGAACTGCCGGTATTGGTCTCATAGCCGACTCCTCCCAGCTTTCCATCGACAAAAATGCCGTCATTCCAGAGATTGTCATCGAAGGAATCCCCTCCCTTCCATGCCTCTTCAATCTCGGCTGTTGGGATAAGAACGCGTTTGGGGGCACTTTCTTCGACAAGTTTCACAGTCGTAGTGATCGTGGTCACGGTCCCCGGATTGGCCACGCCGGGGGTAGGAATATCAAACAGGGTGAATACTTCACCGCCATTGGGCAGCCTTCCTTCAGAGATATCAGGTGTCTGTACATAGTAGATTACCTGATCGATCAACACTCCATCCACATCATATAAGGCAATCAATTCACCTTCACTGCTGAGTTTAAAATTCAGATGGCCCGGCTCCTCGTTTCCGTCCGCAATTAAGGCCAGATACCCGTCACCGCCTATAAAGCTCAAAGGCGGGAAGGTAAACTTTTCGGATTGGCTGATAGGATTGTCCGTCAAATGAAGGCCGTCCAGACGAACCGGATTTGCTTGCGGATTGTACAACTCGACAAAATCATTCTCAGAGCGGATCTGATTATTGGCCAGCCACTCATTGATCTTGAGATGACGCAGATCACCAGTCGGCCGTAGAGTGTTTACACTTCCCAGAGTTGGTTCACAAAGCGCCCATTGCTGGTGATAGCCGGTTCGTCCAATCGTCAGGCCAGGCAGTTGCAGGCCAAACTCTACAGAATCGATTGCCTGTTGTGTGCTATCATACAAGTACACACCATCTCCCTCTCCATCGAGGGCAAACCCCAGATGAATCCCAGGAGCCATCATATCAGTATCGGCATACAGGACCAGATACTGCCCCGGTAATATTTGAGTGCCAACCGGGAACGTATACCGATCGGGTTGTGTTGGATCATCTGAAATAGTCATGCCTGATAAATCGAGTCCAATATCACCGGGGGCATCATAGTACAGCTCGATCATATTAGGATAGCTGCCGTTGACTTCAATGGTTTCTGCATTTCGTGCAAGCACTTCATTAAGCATAAGGCTGGAGTACGTTGTATCCACGGTCCAGGTCGGCGACTGGTTTCCTTCGGGATCACCCGGTGCGACGAATCCGGTATTCTCCCCGAAAGGTTGGCCCTGCCAATGATCAGCAGAGTTCTTGCCGATCACATCAACACGATAGGTGTGGCCATGTTCCAGCCCTGTCAGTTCAATACGACCAAAAACACGATTTGGATCGCTAGGGAAATCAGTCGAATCAATGGGCAACGCGATTTCCTGGCTCCAGGAACCAGCCGTGCCGTTATCAACCAGCCGCCACTTGTAATGTGTAATTCCAGGACCAGATACATCGAGTGCCATTTCAGTTCGCCATATAACCGGCAAAATCTCGCCGAAAACGGCAGCTCCCGCGGGGACATAGGCACCACGATCCAAACCGGTTGCACCTGTTCCTATGGCAGAGGAACCACTCCTCAGGCGAAGGTTGTCATACTCATGTATAAATTGTGGATCTGCACTGAAATTACCCAGCCCGAGAGGGTGGTCCTGTCCCAGCTTATCCCATGTGGGTGGCGTTTGCCATTCATCGGGAAGGATCGAACGATAGATATAAACATCCTCGGGTCCATAGTCCGGCGGATTGTCATAGAGATGCTCAAAGATTGCCGCATTATCCCAGAAAATGTTGCTGTCGGCAAAAATTCCTCGTCCGGGTGTCCGGGGGGAAGAACGGAATGGTTCACCGAAACTGATCGCCGCAATCTCGCTCCCGATACAGGTATTATTGGCAAACCAACTGTAAACATCTTCTTTATGTAAAATGCAATGATCATTATTTATAAACACATTACGTACAACGCATACTTCGCTTCCATCGCCGGTGGCAACACCGTACGAAGGACTATCCTGATCCGATGTCCATTGATGGAAATTCATAAAAAGATTTCCTTCGACGTGCGCATCCGTACTATCCAGATCGGGTCCATCATCGCCGCCTCCCAGAAACACGCTGTTATAGACCTGGAAGATGGGACCAGGTCGCGAACCACCCGTAAAGTCAATGATATCATTGTATCCCTGAGCACTGCCGAACACACATTGATCGAAGATCATATACTGATCCCCTGACAATCCCGTTCCGTGCAGTGGTTCCGAACCGCCCACCGATGGAAATACGCTATTTCGAACGACAGCCTTGGGATTATGAAACTCAACGACCTTGGTACTGGTCCCACTGAATGTCATGAAGTCCATTACGATCCGGGCATTGTCAACATCCATCGAAGCACTCTGACTTCCCCCGTATTCGACATCCACATAAACTAAGCGGTTGTCCTGATCCGTATTACTGACTTCAATGCTCTGCCAGCCTGAGGATCCGAAAGCATGGTTGAATCGAATTCGGGCGAAATCTTCGCCTTCGGCCACAATCCGTCCGTGAACTGTCAAACCGGCACTGGAATCAAACAACAGCGTTGTACCCGGTTCGATGGTCAAGGTCACATCGGCCGGGACGACAAGTGTACTGGTAACATGCCATGGTCCCGAAGAGGCATTCAGGAGTGTATCCGAAGCCAACGTACCGCCAATTGTGCTCTCATCTCCATCGTTGTACCACACGTCAATTTCCGCGCGTTCCAGTTCAGAGCCAATCCCATTGGGATCGGCAAATGCCTGTATGACAATTCTATTGATCCCGGGATACAACGAAACCGGCTCAGTAAGAGTATATTCGCCGGTTTCCGGCTGATAATCAGCCGACAGTCCCTGAATACGCACAGAACGGGTCTCAATGACGTTCGCCAGCCCGGAAATTTCATCCTCCATCAGAGTGCTATTCATCGTCTGCGGAAAACCGGAAATAACAGGAAGAGAACATTCAATGGTCAAATCGAGCGGCATTTGAGCCAGGACGGCCGCTTTTCGATTGGAGACAAAGGCTTTCATCGAAAGAATCTGCGATTCCGGCACGATTCCTCCAAGCACCTGATTGAACACAGAATCGACCCGCTCTTCGGAGAAGACTGTATTCATAAGGTCTTGCAGTTCGGCATAATACATCGGGGCAAAGACGGGATGACGCAGGAGGCGGCGAATCGAAGAGATGTCTGCCGCCTTGAAGATGTCCCGATCGATATCCGGAGCCGTATCGCCCTGCCCAAGAATCGTATCCAGGTCATGCACAATCAGCCGGAAACGTGGATCGATAATACCGCGATAGAGGCTGAAGTCGTCTCCCACACCGGTCCCCAGAGTCGTCTCCCGATCACCGATTAGCGAAATCATGGCAAAGTAGCGAAGCCACTGCTTTACATTAATATGCTCGCTGATCTCCCGGACAAAATTATCATCGAGCGTCTCCGTTCGGCTAAATGCGCGACACAAGGCTATGATATCGGAGTAATCATTTTCGGCTGAGTTGGTCTGCTTGGTATAATCCCAGGTGTAATGTGTCGCATCGGCTACAGGACCATCATAACTGAAGTCGGCATTGGCGCTGTTATCCGTGAGGCGTCGAATGCCCCGATAGTAATTCCCTGCGCTGTCATCGGGATAGAGGACATCAACCATATCGCCGTCTTCGGCTTCCAGACGTGCATAAGCCCCGAACATATCATATTGATTGACCGCCAGATTCTGTCCGTTGACGCGAACCTGAGCAAATGCTGCCTGCTGGGCAGGCATCCCGGCCATTCGGAAGATCGCACTGCCGATGATCTCTTCCATAGCATAACGACCGTTAAAATTCACGGCGGTGACGTTTTTCCACGGGCGGTCGGATGGAATATTGACCCGATAGTTGTTGGGCTGTGCGGTCCGGCTGCCCTTTCCGCGGTTTCGAATGCCTGCGTTGTATCGCAATTCCAGACCGGAGCCGTCCAGCGTGATAAACGTACTGTTCATCTGCGCATTGCTGTCACAGTCATACGAGTGAGAACCGATATATGCCAGACGGGCCCGCTCGGACTCGGTCATAATTAAATAATGAATCGGCTGATCGCCGGCCTGCCATGCGGTTGCCGCATCGAATCCATCCAGGACCTGATACAGCAGGTTGGCCACCTGCTGGTCCTGACCATCGATATCGGCAGCGACAGGGTAACTTCGCACATTTCCAGTAGTATCGATAGCCGTGATGAAATACTCGACAATAGTCTTGTCTGGCAGCGGCGGAACAAACGCGGTATATATCCCATCCTGTACGAGTGACATTTCCACAACTGTAAAGTCATTCGGATCGTAGCCGGGATATTCATCCCGACTGTATGTCGATGCATCGATCCGCCAATAAAGTTGCACGGTCGGTAGCTCCAACGAATCATCCATTATATGAGCAGAGACTGTAACAGTATCGGATGCCGTCGGGATGATCGGTTCATGAGCTACATCGAAAATCACAGGAGCAATATCAGAAGTGATTACGGAGTTGGTTACTCCTGGAGTTCCCTGTGATACGACAGAAGCGGCCCAATTGGCGCCGTAGTCATTATTCATCAACGGATTCATCAACTCCAAGGAAGATCCTTGTCCATCATGAACAGCTTGCCACTGCCAACCGCGATGGTTGTGATCTATCGGGCCAAGTACACGTTTACCCCAGTCGCCATTGTCCGCGTAACGGACCTGATCCATTACATTCCCCGATGGATCCACCAATTCAATCATCTCGCCGGAGTTGCTGAGTTTGCCGTTGAAATTCCCGATGATATTAACAACACCGGGATATTTGCTCATGAAGGTAAACATATCCGAGACAATGACATATTGATCCCCCGGTTCCAATAACAGCGGAGGCATCATAAACTGAATTCCACGAGTAAATTGCCAGCCGGCCAGATTTACATGTTGTCCACCGATATTGGTAATCTCAACATACTCTTCCAAAGGATTTTCATGTTCAGGATCGTCCTCATTGAAGGGATGGTACATGATTTCGCTGATTACGATCTTCCCGGGAGGGGGCGCAGTACCGTTTTCATAACCGGGGGTTGGGCCGGAAGTGTTGAAATTAAAAACCTGCCATGCCTCGGCGCCGTCGGGAAGACGGCCAAGCGATTGATCGGGTATTTGCGGTCCGAAGTTGAGCATATCGATCCGATTTCCATACCAGTCATACAAACCAATGCTTTCCCCCAACTCAGCATTAATTTTTATATCCACGTGTAAGGGCCCCTGTTGCATATCCTTATCCGCCCAAAGCAGAAGATATTCCCCGGAACCGATGACTGTTTTATCCGGCCGATTGGATGGAATCCGCCAGAGAAGCGGATTAGCCAGGTTATCGGTAATCGTCATTCCTCCAATATCGATTGGATAGGGACCATAGTTATACAGTTCGATCCAGTCGGCGTATTGATTGTCAGGATTGGTTTCCTCCGGATCGCGAATTGTCGAGACATTGTCAGCCATGATTTCGTTGATAACAAGAGTGACCTTGTATTGGCCCCATTGCGCCGCCAGAGCATCGAAATCGGCCAGGTTTACAAAGTTGTCATGGCCCACCAGATCGGCACAACCATTTCCCGGACAGTCTCCGGAAGCCAGCCATTGATCGGCAAATTGGGCCAGATCGAAAATCGTCACAGCACAGTCCTGCGTCAGGTCGGCCTCTGGACATTGAGCCCAAGAAGTGCATACAACAACTGGTAAGCTGCAAAGCAGGAGAACTATCCAACGCAAAGTGATCATCACGATCTCCTTCGATACTACATAACCGTCAAATCATAGTAATTCCATAGAAATATGGAGGCATAACCACCTAAAAATGTTACACTTTTTCAGGAATTGGGCATAATGCCCCCCATCTAAATTCAACTTTGATTATAGCAAAATAAACCCGAAAAAGCACGTATAAAACCATCGCAAGATGCAAGAAGTTACTTTTCAATGCCTCTGTTTGTCCGATAAAAAACCGGGATTTGCTACGAATCGTTGTCTCAACCAAGTCTGCTTTCCGAATCTGTGAGTAGAATAAAAGTTTCATCATTCTCATCTTTTCACCTCGAAAACCGGGGCGTATAATGGCAATATAAAGATACTGTCCTCCTGAAATAATAATGGCCAACAAATCGACATGAAAAGAGAGATAAATTTTGGCAATTATCAGTTTACATGATGTCCATCTGGGGTATGGCGGCTCGACCTTGATTGAGGGTGCCAATTTACATATTGAAAGGGAAGAAAAGATCTGCCTTTTAGGTCGTAACGGAACTGGAAAAAGTACTTTAATGAAATTGCTGTGTGGGCAGATAGAGCCGGAAACGGGTCGGTTGATACGAAAGCCCGGGCTGGTAATGGCCTATCTTCCCCAACAAGTACCCCTTGATATTGAAGGGACGGTATTTGACGTAGTTTCTTCCGGTCTGGGACAGCAGGGCCGATTAACTGCGGAATTCCACCGCCTCAGTCTCGCTGTAGCCGAATCACCGAATGCCGAACAAATGACCCAACTTGGCCACCTGGAGTATCAAATGCAGCAAACCGGGGCATGGGAGGTGGAACGACAGACTGAATCAGTTCTGGCCCAGGTGGATCTGGATGGGGAGGCCATGTTCGCCGCTCTTTCGGCGGGTCTTAAGCGACGTGTGCTTCTGGCACGGGCTATGGTGGCCCGTCCGGAACTGTTGATGCTGGATGAGCCGACCAATCACCTGGACATCGATGCTATTGCCTGGCTGGAAGAGTTTTTGGCGTCATGGAGCGGGACATTGCTGCTGGTTACACATGACCGGCATACGATTCTCCGACTCTCAACCCGTATCCTGGAAATCGACAGAAAACGACTGACAAGCTGGGACTGTGATTACAATACCTATCTGAAACGTAAAGAGTCAATGGAAGAGGCAGAAAGCAAGGCACAGGAGCAATTCAACAAGAAACTGGCCGAAGAAGAAGTCTGGATTCGGCGCGGGATTCAGGGACGTCGGACCCGTAACGAAGGCCGGGTGCGCAAGCTTCAACAGATGCGCCAGAACAGACAGCAGCGTTTGGCAGAGATCGGCAAAGCGAAAATGCAATTACAACAAGCACAACAATCAGGCAATTTGGTAATTGAGGCCAAAGGGATAAGCTTTGGTTACCAATTGGAAACTCCTGTTTTTCGCGAGTTAACCACCATGATTATGCGCGGAGACAAAGTGGGGATCATTGGATCCAATGGCAGCGGCAAGACCACCTTATTACGCGTGCTGCTGAGGAAATTGACACCGTTGGAGGGAACCATTCGGCATGGCACGCGACTGCAGATTGCCTATTTCGACCAACTCCATCGTCAGCTTGACGAGGAGGCCACTGTCATGCATTGTGTGAACGACGGGTATGAGATGCTGGAAATCAACGGCAAGAAACGACATGTCGTCGGGTATCTGCAGGATTTTCTCTTCACAGCCGATCAAGCCAAGCAAAAGGTGGCCCGGCTCAGCGGCGGAGAACGAAATCGACTGCTCCTGGCCCGGTTGTTTGCCAAGCCCTCTAATGTCCTGGTCATGGATGAACCGACCAACGACCTGGATATCGAGACACTCGAGCTTCTGGAGGAATTGCTGATTGATTATCCCGGTACGGTTCTTCTGGTCAGTCACGACCGGGCATTCCTGAATAATGTCGTGACCAGCACCATGGCAATCGGTCCAGACGGCACAGTACAGGAGTATGCCGGAGGGTATGATGATTATCTTGTACAAGCTAAAACAAATACGATCACGGAAACAGACCAGAGGACTAAAGAAAAAGTAAGGCAAGAGCGTCAAAAACCTCCCAGCACTCCAAAACTGACGTATCGCCTGAAGCAGGAGCTGGCAGCGCTGCCCGAACAGATTGAGGCAATGGAAACCGAACTCGACGAACTGCACGCAAGGATGGCCGAGCCGACCTTTTACAGGCAGGATGGCAGCCTGATCGCCCAAACCGCCTCCCGAGCTCAGGCACTCGAAAGTCATCTGGCGGATTTGTATGAACGCTGGGAAGAACTGACCGAATTGGAATAGCTTCTTTATTTTCAATGATCAAAGAACCACTGATATTCAATATACTTCTCATCAAGCATCTTAATGGTAAATCCTGTGTCGCTTCCGTTCCGCCGCCAGATACCATTGTCGGCTTATGACCTTTTCATACATGCAGATGTTGCTTGTCAGACGACGGCATGAATGGAAGCAGCGGGGTGAACCAATAGCGAAAGGGAATTATGGGTAATAGTAGTTTTCTCCGTCGCCTCATTCCTCTGTCATGGGGGGAATAAGCAGGAATAAAAAAAACGCAATCCTGATACTTATGGAATAACTTCCCTAATACTTTAAATTCAGGATAGTAGCCAAATCAAAATGGCGGAACGATAAATGTAACATTATCCCCGCTTAATTCCAGGGAAGATTTGTAAGTCTATTTCCGGAATGTATGAAGTAGATGG
>JAFGPC010000013.1 GCA_016926155.1 Sedimentisphaerales bacterium | reverse complement strand
GCCATGCCGTCTCGCAAGATGAGTGACCACTGCGAACGATGCGGAGGCAAAAACCATCTGCGAGCCAAGTACTGCAACAATTGTGGGGCCTCGCTCTCCGAGAATCGCGCTCGACAGGATTCGCAGGGTCGGATGAAACTCCACGCCGATGTGGCTCATCCGATCAATGCCGCCTGTCGAAAACGGATTCAGGACAAGATTGTGGAAGCATTCCACGAAGAGGTGGAACGGTCCAAACAACCTGGATACAAGCCCGTTGATCTGGACGAGCCCGATTATGACACCGAAGGATACTGACCGGTCTGCTGGGTATGGATAACACCGTTTCGCAGATTTAAGTCATCGGGGAAATGGTGTACAAGCGAATTCCTGTCAATTTCCTTCGGCAATGAATTCTTCCAGGACACGGTCCAGCGCGACATCGAGATGTTCGCTAATTTCGTACTCGTCGTGGTCGAGTTGCCGCCGAATCTCCCCGACTTTCTCCTGGCGGATTTCCGGCAAATTCCCGATAATCTTGAGCAATTTGCCCAAGGGGCTGGCACTGATGTTCTCCAGCAATCCCTCTGCCACATAGTCGGTTTCAATGTCAAGAAACTCGGCGAAGCGTTCACTCTGTTCTGATGTCATGTCCATTGGTTCTTGCACTTCGTGATCTGGTGTATGCATGGTCCCGACCTACCTATACTGCGGCAGCCAACAAGAAGTCCCTTTTTGCTGCTGTTCCGTGTGGTCCTTATTTTTTGAAGTACCACAATATGTTGTGTATCCCTCAATTTCCTATTGAGGCCTCAACAACGATTCCAGTATTGATATCGTCGTCAACCCTTCAAAGACTTTAAAAAAGCAGTGTCTTTCTATAAGCCTTTTAATTTCTTGCACTTAGGTAAAAGACCCGTAAGAAATGGCTTATTAAGATTGAAATGTGATCTTCATGTGTCCCAGTTTATCAGTTATTCAGGAAGAAATTGGAAGTCTGGGGAGAATAGAGAGCATACAATATATTGTGTTTGCCTGCTTTAGAGAAGATTCATTCAGCATGTTCTGAAATATTGAAAAATTTATTTCGGGACGTCCCATAATCAAAAAAATTATATATATAAAGAGGCTTTCAAGGGGACTTTAGTGGGATCGTTCATGATCCCTTCATTGCGATGGGGGACTTGGGATTCATTAATCGTACGTATAAGAGAATTTAATGTATACTTTCCATGCGTCCTTACTGTTTGCCACTTTGGTTAAGGTCAGTGTGTCACAGTTCAAGTCGGGCCAATTGGTCAGGATACGCGTTAAGAAACTGCTCAGTTTCTGAATGTTGATCGTATCAATTGTCAGATCGGCTGTTTGCATCTTCTTTTTGTCTTTGATTATGGGAGGTTTACTGGAAATCCTGTATACGCTTGTAGGAATACTGTGAGCTCGAGCGAGCGTGTCAATCACATTGGCATAGTCAAATTCTTCTGTGGTCGTGTTGCTTTCTTGGTAGCTTCTTCGGGAAGGATCCAGTGTAAGAATGGTATGAAGACGATCGCGGACCATGTTCCATTCGGCTTGCTCGTCTGTCCAGGTTTTGGCGGATGAAACGGAGACGGCAATGCTGAACATCAACCAGCCTCCTGCCAGAACGGGAATCAGGACAAAATAGAAATTTCGATTGTGGATCATGTCTCGCATATCCATGTTAATTGCCCTTTAATTCAAGGTTTACGGTAAAAGCATCTCGGTTGCCGTCACTCTGGATTACGACATTCACGACTTCCAGATGTTCGTGAGCGTTGAGGGCATCAAGAAGCTTTTGGAGATACTCTCTTCCCGCGGAACTGCCTTTGGTGTCTCCGCTGATTTTGATTGTTTTCGAAGACAGTGTAATTGACTTGATGTTCAGATCGATGGCATTCGGATTTTTCTGCGATTCCGGATCGGCGCCCATCGCTTTATTGAAAGCATCGAGAATAAACGTCAGCTTGGAAGGAACCGAATCTTCCTCTCCGGCAATGCCGCCCTTCTTTTTGAGGGAACGAATCACCCCATCCAGTTTTGTATGTGGTGTAATTTTATCGGGAAGAGGCGATTGCATGATCCTTCGATATTCTCCTGCCAGTTTTGTGTGCAACGTATGGGTTTGGGTTTTTACCTGGCTTGCCTTGGTATAGAATTGGATTCCAACTGTGACAAAAATCACGGCGGCAGAAACCGCGACAATGCGCAACATTCTTTGCATCATCATTCGTTTACCAAGAAACGGAGCAAAGTCTTCGCGGTAGTCGGCATGTTTATGTCTTGGACCCGGATGGGTCGCGGCACAGGCGGCCGCCAACCGGACCGGATCCGGGCAAGAAGCCACCGTGGTTTCCGAGACTTGTGCCAACCGTGTCAAAGAAATAGTCTTGACCTCCAGACCAATTCGTTCATGAAGTACCTCGAGATCGACAGATCCGGTCATCCCGCCCAGAAACAATTGATCTACCGGATGTCCTGCACTCCAGGAGGCCTTTGTAATGGGAATCTCGCGTGTCAATACTCCCGTACGGTCGGAGGCCGAACCCAAAACAAAACTACGCATCTCGGCCGCCATCTCCGATTGGGCAGGGCGGATCATATAGCATACATCCTGAGAAAGTAGGACAAACATCGGATTGCTTTCGTCAGAGATGACAAACTGCTGCTCGATGAATCGGGCCAGACAAACCAGGTCGGGCTCCATGGTTGTGGGATCAAGATTACCGGCCTGCAAATCTTCCAATAGCCCCGTTAAGACACTTCTGTCGGCCGTGAAGGCCGTTACATTGGAGCCACGTTCTCCTTTTCGAGTGACACAGGAGGCAACCGCCAAATTAGAGGCATCCGTAGCGACAGCCTCTTCCACATCGAACTTGATCGTACTCTGGATCTGCTTGTATTCAGTAAATTCAGAACGTAGACTGTGCTGTGTGGAAAAAGGGCAGTCCAGAGCGACAAAAACCTCGTCATATTTCCAGCCCCGTGATGTGGTTTGGCGAACAATCTCTGCAGCCAGTGTGCATTTCGACATGTCGGTAGGGTCCACAGAAACGACAAAGCCGTCCTGAACGTCTCCTCCTTGACGAGCTGCTACCAGGGCTACAGTGGCCGCCTGTTGCGATAAATGGATTCCTAAACGGTTATTCTGTTCCACGAATTCGACTCCCGGTAATTGTATTCTCGTATTGGATCATTTCTATCTCCTTGTCAGCATCGCAATGGTTTGCACCTGGTTACCTTCTTTGATCACCGTTGCAACCGCCGAAGCCGTTGCGCTGCCCGACCAAGCGGTAATATAAATCGAAAAAAACGTACTCTCGGTTGTGATATAGGGTTCACATTCCCGAATGGCTGTGGAATAGCCATATAAGGATTCTTTCAGTTCATCGATGGTTTTATATGGCTTTTCCTGGCGTCGACGAATGATTTCGTCGGCAATCTCGACGTGATGCCCTCCGAAGGTAAAAGCCGCTTCCAGTACATGCCGCGGAGCGGTGTTTATATTGACTCGTTGGGATCCCCATAATGCCAGGTATTTAAGAGCCGATTCATATCGTTTCCCGGTATCCGGAACAGGACGGGCCAGACGTTCCATATTCAGATGGGAACTATGAAGCAGCCGGGCGAAATCGGCGGTATTCATGATCGTCGGGCGAGCCTGACGAATGCTTGTAGTACCGGCGCGACTCAGCGGTTGTGAGGAACGGCGCAATCGACTTGAACGGGAAACCGTACTACTTGTGACACTCTTGGTGTCCACCTGTTTGGTAACGGTAACCGGTTTGGGATTGATAGTGAACTTTTTAATCTCGGCGATTTGCTCGAGCTGCGTCAGCAGATCGTCAATCTCTCCGGAATCCATCTGCATCCATTCAAAAAAGAGGATCGTGGCGTCATTCGCGGCTCGTTTAACTTTATCGTCGGACGTTAATACCCAGGTAAGCGGCATTTTAGCATTCTCATCGGCGATTTCAATTCGCATTCTAGCCTGACCGATCTGCACTTCGATCGGCTCGGTTACGAATGGCCAGGGTACACCGTATGGTCCGGGGATTTCAATCTCATTTGGATCGGACATACTGCCGAAAGAGGCCGAACCAGGGAATTGTCCAAAGCCGTCCATATCGAACATACTGTTTGGGTCCTTGCTCATGCCCAGACCGGAAAACAGGCTTGAGAGGGTATTATTACCCACATCGAATCCATCTGTATTGAACAAGCTCTCTTGCCCAAATCCGGAACTATCATCCTCCATAGCTTTACGTTCGGCGAGAACCACAGCCCAGTCGGAAAGATACTGTTGGTAGTCTTTTTCTGTCATATAAAAAAGATCGGAGAAGTCCGGCTGATCGGTACGTTCGACAAGTTTAAACTTCAGATTCCCCATGGCGGCAAGGGCGTATTTCATTCCCGAATCACAGGCATAGCGTGCATTTTGATAGTCGATCATGAATTGCTGACGATGCTTGTGTGTGGCAATACGCGAAGAAAGCGTGTACATGGCGGTACTGAGCACAACCAGGATAATCAAAACAAACACCAGTGCCATGCCGGTCCCACTTTGCCGGGTCGGGTGTTTGGATTGCACACAGATTGTTCTATCCGACCTTGTCATCATGGACTCCGGTCTGTTTCAAGGGACGCTCTATCATTCTCAGGTATTGTATTTTCCTCCTCTATGGATGGCTCGTCGGTTTCCGACTCGGTTTCGCTTTCCTCGGAGAAGCTCAAGTCATTGGGATCATTGGAGTCCAGATCTTCCATGTCGAAGTCTTTCTTGACGAACTTGAAGGGAATAACTCGCGTCCGATCAATAGCCACGGTCCGAGTGAAAATCTCCCCTTCTGGAATGATCAGTTCTCCCATTTCATTTTGCACCGGATCAGCCGTCGAAATCGATATCGTCACGGCATTAGGCGGTTTGGACTTGGTCCAGGAATTGATGTAATTTTCTCCGTTGGGGATGAGTATTTCAATGTACGTAAGGTTATCCGCGACTTCCACAAATCGATCCACATCCTGCCGGGGTTGGCCACTCAGGTCGGTATCCAATACCGGATCTTCCAGTTGCAGACCCTGATGGGACCGGTAGAGGAACAGTTTGTCGTTGAATGGATTATAATTGGTCTGCCAGATCACTTTTTCATACGTTTCCGAGCGGTTGGTATTGCCGAAATAATTGCTCTCGATCGTCAATTGGGACACGTTGTAACCGTTGTCCATTTTATTAAGCATCATGACCCGTGTGTCAAATCCCGGCATGGCGACCCGATCCAGATCTTCAGCGATTCGCTGTAGAATCTCAGCGGGCAGAAGATCCCGCCCCAAACGACGGTGAATCTTGCTGCTGGTGTCGCGCACGCGGCTGTATACCTCAACGGCGGCGATCATCACCAGCGAGGCGATGGTCAACACCGTGAGGATCTCAATCAGCGTAAAAGCTCGGACTTCGAAGCGTCTAAAATAGCATTTTTTATTGAATCGGTCTCGGATCACGAATCAATTTCCTCCGAAAGCCTGATCGATAAATTCATCTGTCCAGCCGAATGTATCTTTAAGTAACTGACGAAGTTCCGGGGTGAGGCGCGATTGATTTGTTGAATTGGTGTCGGAAGGATTATTTCCGGATATTGCCGAGCTATCGGTTGGACCAGTATTTGACGATGAGGGAGAAAATGGCCCGCCTGGGAATGATACAGCCGCATAGGAACTGGGTTTTTTGCTGAAAATCTCGGCAACGAGCTCTTCATTTTCTTGGGTCCACTGGCTGAAATCCTGTTGGTCAAACCCATGACTGACAAGCCAATCATCCTCATCCTGCCGCATCTGATCCATCAATTGATCGTACAGGTCCGGATCATATTCGTATTCCCGAATCCACTGTTCTCTCTGTCGTTTCTGTTGTAAAAGCAGTTGATCGTATCCTTCGATATCCAGACCGATATCTCGGAAGTATTCCCGGATGACCTGCTGCCACTGGAGATATTCATCATTCTCATTGAG
>JAFGPC010000125.1 GCA_016926155.1 Sedimentisphaerales bacterium | reverse complement strand
CCCAGCGCCTTTGCCCAGATGAGCCTGATCAAGGACGCCCGCCTGAGCACCTTTGCCACGATTCCCGACGGCACTGAAACCGAGGGCACCATCCTGGTCGCACGCGACAACTTCGCACGAAGCCTCCTCTTCGAAGCCGGCAACCATTGGTCCGTCGTAGATCAGTATAATGCGACGGGGACGGACGATAAAGTGGCGGCACTGGCGGCTGTTGATCTGGACGGGGACCAGACGCGAGAAATCCTATTGCTCAACGCCACCGACGGCCGACTCGAAATCCTCAAGGGCACGCCCGGAGAAGTGTATAAGCCGGATCGTCAAATCGAAATCGGGAAATGGAACCAGGTGGGACATCTGAAGATGCTGGCGGCGCCTTTGACGGGAGACAAAACGCCGACGCTGCTAATCTTCGACGCTGATAAGTTCGCCCTGCTTCCTTTGTCGGCCAACAATGTCGAGACCGGGGCATGGCGCTGTGAAAAACAATTCAGCTACGAAACACACATCAATGAAGGATCCTATGCCCGGCTGGTTTGCGGTGATATGAATTCCGACAACATTGCCGATCTGGTCATGGTCGAATACAAGAAAAAACATCTGGAAATCCTCAGCTTTTCCAAAGGGGATACGAAAAACGTGCCTGTACCAGGATTGCGGTTTCGTATATTTGAAGAAAAGTCATTTCAGGATGCCCCCGCGAAGACCGGTGTCGAACCGCGAGAACTGCAGATTGCCGATGTTACGGGCGATGGGGCGGCTGATCTGGTGACGATCATCCACGACCGGATTATCGTCTATCCGCAGGATTACTAACGATGAATTCGGAGGAACATGTTTTTGTTGCCATGAGCGGAGGAGTGGACAGTTCTGTTTCGGCGGCTTTGCTGAAACAGGAAGGGTATCATTGCAGCGGTCTGTTCATGATTACCAACGACCAGACCCAGGCCCATCGGTCCGATGCGCAACGGGTGGCCGATCAGCTCGACATCGAGCTTCATGTACTGGACCTGAGACCAGAATTCGAACGGATTATTCAATATTTCTGTGATGAGTACGCCGTGGGCCGGACACCCAATCCGTGCGTGTTTTGCAACCGGTATATCAAGTTCGGCCTGCTCTGGGAATATGCCCGCGATCATGGGGCCAGCCGGATCGCGACAGGACATTATGCCCGTATTCTGCATCAAAACGGCAGGGCCGGCTTATACGCGGCATCTAATCCTGAGAAGGATCAATCCTACGTATTGAGCATGGTTCCACGAGAGCGACTGGAGTATATTCTTTTACCGCTCGGTTCACAAACCAAGGACCAGACACGAAGTCTTGCATCCAAGGTGGGCCTGCATATCGAACAAAAGCCTGATTCACAGGAAATCTGCTTTATTCCCGATGACAACCACGTCGGCCTGTTGGAACAACGGTGTCCCGATCTGGTTCGGCAGGGCAAGGTCGTCGATACATCGGGCAAAGTGCTGGGAGAACACACCGGTTTGCATCGCTTTACCATCGGGCAACGACGGGGTCTGGGTATTGCCCTGGGCCAGCCGGCTTATGTAATCGGGCTCGATACACAGACCAACACTGTTATCCTTGGCTCGCAAGAGGAGGTTATGAATACTTCGCTTCGCGCCTTGGAGGTAAACTGGTTGATCGATCCCCCCGAACAGGCAGTTCACGGAAAGATTAAAATCCGTTATAATCACCACGGCGCGCCAGGAATAATCAGACCGCTGGGAACGGATGCAAACGAGGTACAAGTCCAATTTGATGAGCCGGTTTCGGCCATTACGCCGGGCCAGACGGCTGTATTCTACCTGCATAATAATCTTGGTTGGCAGGTCGCCGGTGGCGGCTGGATACAATAGGAAATCGATCGATGGTCAGCAATCTATTTGACAAAGGGAGTTTTTGCGGCCGACCGGAACGAAACGGTGTGATCATCAGCCCCGGTGCCTTAGGAGATAACCTATTAATGCTTCCGTTGGCCCGATTTATGAAACAGTCACTGGGTCTGGATCGTGTGGATTTCATCGGTCACACCGAGTATATTCATTTTTATCCCGGCCGGACCTGTCTGGATCGAATCCGTTCCCTGGATCAAATCGACTTTCACCGGTTTTTTACAGCCGAGAAGGAATTCGATCTGGCCGACAAAGATCCCCTCATCCATGTCTTTTCCCCATACGAATGGATTATCAGCTTTCTCGGCGTCGGTCACTCGGATTTTGAAAATAATTTATTTTTTAGCGTCAATTGCAGCCGGGCTGCCGAAGTTGTGTTTATTCCTCTTCAATCCGATAATATCAAGGAACATATCAGTAATTTCTATATTCGCCAGTTGATCGCGGCCACTCTGCAGGAAATGAAGTTTGAGGGAACCGATTCACAAGTACCCTTTATCCATTCTCTCGAAAGCGATCCCCGCATCGGTTCGGATATCCTGAGCGCTCGCATGATTCCGACATCCAAACCTTTGGCGATTCTACATCCAGGCAGCGGTGGATCGGCAAAATGCTGGAATCTGGAAAATTTTATCTCTCTGGCACAGGTCCTCAGGAACAAGGGAATGCAGGTTGTTTTTCTCCTGGGCCCTGCCGAACAGGAACGCTTAAGCGAGGAGGAAAAAAGACGGCTGGCCGAAAGCAGCATGTGTTTTACAGACCTTGACCTGGAACAAGTCGTTCAAGTCCTGTCCTGTGCTATCTTGTTCTGCGGTAGCGACAGCGGCATTACTCATCTGGCTGCGGGTCTGGGTATTCCCACTCTGGCCATATTCGGCCCTACCGATTCGAATATTTATCGGCCTCTGGGATCTCGGGTCAAAGTGCTCATCGAACCTGCCGAAAGCTTTTCCAAAGAGGGAAAAACCGATACCACCTGTGCCCAACAAGCCCTAGAACAGCTTCTTAAGGATTGACCCCGGCTCTCGGCCCGCTATAATCCACAGTGTAAGGTGACTATTTGAGGATGTTGCAGATGCAATCAAACACATTGGCAGAGTTAGCCCAACATGTCGGCGGTCGAATCGTCGGTAATCCCAATACAGTCATTACCGGGGCTGCAACATTGGAAAACGCTCATTCCGGTCAGATTACTTTCCTGAGCAATAAGAAATATATCCCTTTGGTTAAAACCACACAGGCCGCTGCTGCGATCGTCAATCAGGAAATGGAAAGCTCTGCCGACTTACTGATCGCAGAAGATCCATACTACGCTTTTATGCAGATTGTAGTTTTTCTTTACGGACATCGGAAACATGAGCCGACGGGCATCAGTCCGCAAGCCAACATTGCCCCTTCGGCCCACATTGGGCAAAACTGTCATATTCATCCGTTCGCTACGATCAGCTCTGACGCGACAATCGGCAATGATTGTATCTTATATCCGGGTGTGTTTATCGGCCCCCGAGCGAAACTGGGCAATGACTGTATCCTGTATCCGAATGCCGTGGTCTATGATGAATGCATCCTCGGCAATCGTGTTATTTTGCAGGCTAATGCGACCGTAGGTGAAGACGGATTCGGTTATGCCACTTACAAGGGAGTGCATCATAAGATTCCGCAGATCGGCAGAGTCATCCTTGAAGATGATGTGGAAATCGGTTCGGGCAGCGCCATTGAACGCGGCACCCTGGAAGACACGATCATCGGGGAAGGAACCAAAATCGGTGATACGGTCACCATCGGACACGGAACGCGCATTGGTCCCCACTGCCTGCTGGTCCCGCAAGCCGGTATTGCCGGTTCGGCCACGTTGGGCCATCATTGTGTTCTCGGCGGACAGGTCGGTGTAATCGGACATATTAAAATCGGTAATATGGTTCGCATCGGAGCCCAGGCCGGAGTCATCGGGGATGTGCCCGATGGTAAGGAAATCGTCGGCTCTCCCGCAATCGACGCCAGTAAAGCTCGTCGATCCTATGCCCTGATCGAATATCTACCCGAGTTGCGTCGCTCGATAAAAGACATCGAACGCCGCCTGCGAACAATGGAAAAGTCGGAGTCCTGACCGATGAGCAAACAGGTACTGGGCTTAATCGCCGGCCAGGGGCGTCTGCCTTTTCTTGTCGCCCAAGGAGCACGAGCTGCCGGGCTTTCGATAGTATGTGCCGGACTGGCGGATAACGCCGAACCGAGCCTGGCCGAACATGTGGATGTGTTTGGGTATTGTCCGATTGCGCGACCGGGAGCCTGGATCCGAATGTTGCACAGGCATGGAGTAACCAATACAATTATGGTCGGGCGAGTCGCCAAGACTCGGATTTATACTCCGTGGCGGATTCTTCGTTATCTACCGGATTGGCGGGCCTTCCGTATCTGGTACTGGAGATTGCGAGGCAGGGACAAACGAAATGATTCGATCCTAGGCGCCATCGCCGATGAACTGGCAAGTGGAGGAATCGTGTTGCAGGATTCGACACAGTATTGCAGGGAACATCTAGCCGATGAGGGTGTAATGACGCGCACCCAGCCGGGACCATTTGTTCAAGCGGACATTGAATTCGGTTGGCAAATCGTCAAAAAGCTGGGGGAGCTGGATATCGGTCAGGCCGTTGCCGTGAAAGAACGTGAAGTACTCGCCGTGGAAGCCATCGAAGGCACTGCGAAAATGATTGAACGGGCCGGTCAATTGTGTCGAAAAGGCGGATGGACACTGATCAAGGTCGCCAAGCCGAATCAAGACCTTCGATTTGATGTACCCTGTGTCGGTCCCGACACTATTGAAAGTATGGCTAAGTACAAAGCCAGTTGTTTAGTGGTCGAAAAAGGAAGGACGATTATTCTAGATAAACCGCAGACGATTGCATTAGCCGATAAACATAAAATTGCTGTCGTAGGACACTGATCGACGCTCATGACAGATCCTTTTCACATTCGCGAATTTACCCACTTTCGAATTAAGGGTTGGACCATCCGGCTTAATCCTCGATTTCCGCAAGAAATGGTTGAGCAGGCTTTTCAGTCCGAACCAGGTTTCGATGGAGTTCGCGGCCCTTTTGAACCGGTCGCCCATTCCGATTATGCACGAGTACAGAAAGGGCACATCGCGTTTCATGGACAAACATATACCCTTTATATAAAGGAATTCTTTCATCGTTCGCTGTGGGATGGGGTTAAACATCTGTTTCGATCCAGCCGAGCCGCACGAGCCGCCGCTGCCTCACTCATGCTTCAGCAGCAAGGATTTGACTGCCCACAGATTGTCGCTTTTGCAGAAAAACAGTTTGGTCTATTTCATCAATGCTCCATCACACTAAGCATCGCTGTACATGCCGAAGACCTTTACGAATATATACTTCGGACGGCCAACAATGTTACTAAAGTTAACCTGTCGGAACGAAGAAAACTGATCCGGGTTTTAGGTCAAACGATCGGGAAAATGCATGCTGCCGGGATTATGCATGGAGATTTACGCCCCCGCAACATGCTGATCTCAAATGACAAAAAGGGATGGCGGGTATACTTCCTCGATAACGAGCGAACCCAACAATGGTCTTATTTACCGGATCCGTGGCGGTTAAAAAATCTCGTCCAGATTAACATGTTCCCGGAAGGGCTGAAAAGGACAGATCGCTTTCGGTTCTTTCAAGCTTACCTACAAGAGAATCTAAAAATCCGAAAAATGTCCAAAGGATGGGCCGGCCGCATCATGATGCAAACGCGCAACCGTCTGGCCCAAAAACCTTATGGCCAAAACGTTCGTTTATGAATCGATCAGATCGCTTTTAATCCATAAGGCATTGGCCCACATTAAAAGTCCTTTCGGTCCGTATTTCGGCCGATATAAATCATACAACACAAATTCTGCGGTTCGAAGATATGCATCGATATCTCCAAACAAGGGGATATTTTCATATGTCCCGTTGAACCAGACTTCTGCATAGATCGCAAGTGTTTGTTTCAGCAGTTCGGATGCCCCCTTCAGGGCTTTTAGTTCTCCCCCCTGAATATCAAATTTCATCAGTTCCACTCGTTCAATGTTCCGCTCTTTTGCCCATGCATCCAGAGTGGTCACGGCGATCTCCTGAACCTCCACAACCTGATGGCCCCCCGGGGAGATCTGCTCCAATCGCTGTCCGGGCGATAGCAAGGATGTATTACCGGGGGATTTGGTCACATAGAGTTTTTCCGTGCCGACATGATCCGACAATGCTTCAAACTCCGGATGAAATCTTCGATCCCGTCCGGCATATTCTTCCAGGATCGCCCGATACATCGCATTGGGTTCGAATCCATAGGCCCTAGCCTCGGGAAAGAGTCGCAAAAAACGCCCGGAGACATGTCCATTACTGGCGCCGGCATCTACAATCGTATTGATGGTTCGCCTTGTCAGAAGCCGACGAATCACCTCATAAGGGGACTCAAGAGAGATCAGATTCTGGTCTTTACGCAGAATTTTTTTCTTGATATATGTGCCTAGTCGATTTCCCACAGGTTCTCACCGCCTTACCTTCTGTTCTGAAATACATTCCTGAATCAGCCCGGCCAGCCGATCGGCAATGACGGACACATCATATTGTTGCGCATGTTCTTTGCCTTGTTGCCCCATCCGAGAACGCAGGTCGGCGTTTTCAATCAATTCTGATAATCTTTCCGTCCATTCCTGCGGACCGGAGACTAGAAATCCTGTTTTCTCCGGAACGACATGGTCCTGATTCGTTCCGATCGGGGAAGCCACCACCGGCAAACCCGACGCGGCGTATTCCAACACCTTGAAGCTGCATTTGCCTCGGGTAAACGGATCATCCGGCAACGGCGCCAGACCGATATCACACTCCGCCAGAGCGGCGTAACGTCCATGGGAATCCCACTGCACTTTCTCGACAGGCATATGCTCCAGATCCAAGAAACGGTCTCCGATAATCCGTAACACCACGTTACTGTATTTTTGTCCGATCTGTTCCAAACAAGCGGAGAGGCTTTGAAGATAGTTCAGCGTGGTGGCACTGCCGATCCACACCAGCCGGACCTTGCCGTCTGCAGGTTTTTTTACAACGGGGCCGTATTTGCTCACATCCAGTCCCAAAGGAAGAATCCGCACATTGGAATTGAACGGTCGGCCCTGCTCGGCCAGATAGCAGCTTCCCACCAGTACCATATCCGCCAACCGGACAGTTCGACGAAACGGTACAAAATGGGCTCGGCTGTATCGACCCGGGCGTTTATCGCTGAAAAGAATCGCATCGTCATAGCTGTAAATGATCTTTCGAGCGAACGCTCTCAACCAACGTGCATCGAACCAATTCAGCTTCTTTTTCTGCAAAAAAACACCATCATACTCCCCCGCCCTGCGAAACAATCCGCGCCGAGCTAATAAACACGCCGGCAGAGACTCGACCGTACAGACAATCCCCTGCCGGGCCAGGGGCTCCAGATAGATGCCAATCCGCTGCCTGTAACCAGCCCGTTCGGGATTGTTTGTAATCACCATCAGTTTCATTCACGCTCGTTCCAGTACTCGATGGGCCCGAAGAATATCATCTTTTTCGTCAAATTGCCAGTCTGGATGTTCTTTCAGAATGGCCTCTCGAACCGCGGCCACTGTAGGATAATCATTCTGCCCGGTAAAGCACCGTGCATCGTCGATTAAAAGAACGTGCTCACGGGAACGGGAATGCTGCAGAATGGAGTCCAGTTCGCGTATAATTGGCGTTTCCGTCTCCCCTTTGGCCGTCGCCCCTTTTGAATAGTGCGCATCAAGCCAGAAGAGGCATGGTTGATCCACTTCGGAAAGTATATGAGGCAAACACACTTCGCTGGCCCCTTCAATAATTTGCACATGAGGATATTGTGCAAAGAGCTGCTGCGCCTTTTTGCATAACGTCGGATCCAGTTCTATGGAATAGACTCGGTCAAATTTGTCCAGCAATCCCATTACGGTGTGGCCGGTGTAAGTCCCCGTTTCGATAAGTATACGAGGACCGAATCGCAGTGCGTATTCCTGCAGAACCAGCTGCTTGCCATACGTAGGTAACGGCAATACCGCCCCTTCCTGCTTCCACTGTTCATACCTGCTGCGCCACCGCAATATTTTTCTCTGACGCGATCGCTCGGCCAAAAAGGGAATTCGTTTCACTATGTTTCTCAACACTTTCATCATTTCTGTTACCTAAATAAACCGAGATGACGGCATTAGTCAGTCTTGGTCAGTTGAAAATATTCTTTCCCCACTCGACAGTAGGACGGTTTGTTTTTTTGTAGAAAATCAAGATTAAGACGATATCCCTGTTGAAATTTTGCATTTAATGTTTCGACGGCATGTTCATCCGTTCCATAGACAGGATTATCGACAACGGTATTTACCCGATTAACCTGGAGCGTCGTGGCGCAAATTTTTTGGAAATATAAATACTTGGATAATTGCCATTTGTGACTGCGGCACCATCGGTATCCATACCCTTCCAGGTTATTGGGATCGTAAAAGGTACGAAAGGCATGATACAATCGCTTACGAGAGAAAAAAAGCCTGCCCAGCCTGTACAGGATCGTCCCTTCTGCAAAGGCCCGCTGCCAACCGGTCCGGTCCCGTCCTATATGGTGCAGTATCTTTCTAACCAGGGATGTTCTATAGATCGTGCTATTCAACTCAAATGGATATTTAGACGGCAAGTCCATAGCCTTCTTCCAGTTTACTTTATACACTGTATGGTCGCCAATTCGGTCCTCGAATATTGGTTCTTTTCCATCTGAAAAATAATCCGGCCCAAACTTGAGGGTAAAACCAAAGATATCCCGACGTTGTTCAAAGGTTGCATTTATCACACTAAAATCCACCGAATCGAAATAGACCACATCATCAGTGGCGAAAATCACATACTGTGTTTCTACCTGCTCAAAAACACACATGAAATCCTGATGAAATTCCTGTTCCCGGACGATCCGACATTGAGGGAACATACTGAAGACCTTGGTATACTCCTCATCAAACAAATCCTCTTTATAAATAATATACACTTGATGGACCGCCGGACCCATACTTTGCAAGAAGCTTTCCAGATAGGCGGCCAGTTGCAAAGGACGGTTTCGAGTAAATATAATATTGGTCAGAGGCTTAGACATGATCGCCTTCCGTCAAGGCTCGGATAACTCTGGCCGGGATGCCGCCGGCGATCACATTGGGAGGAATGTTTGCCGTCACCACAGCATTGGGAGTGACAATGGAATTTTCACCGATCGTCACTCCTTTCTGAACAATGACACGACTTCCCAGCCAGACGTTTTTCTCAATCGTTATCGGCCTGGTTTGAATGGGACCTGATCGGCGCTGCTCCGGGGCAATCCCATGAAAATCGCTGTCCATGATGGAAACCAGTTCCCCAATCAGACAATCTTCTCCGATTTCCACAGATTCCATCGCTATCACAGAGACATTATTGGAAATCGCACAATGGTTTCCGATCCGGATAACGGCCTCTTTAGTTCGCGCCTGCAGCAGTATGCATCCATTGCCATAACGCGGCGCCTGCGGCCAACCTAACTTGGTTCGCTCTGATACATACACCTTTCCTTCCCCGTCACATCGCAAAGGGACAAACAGACGTACTCGTTTACCCATGAACAGATGTCTCGAAAGAGTCTTTATCCAGGCGGTCCATTTGTAAAACATATATTTCAAACGATGGGCACCTCCCATACATCTCTACAGTGTACGATATCTTTTCATAAGATTTCAGGCACGGATTTGCTCTACGACAAAAGCAACCTGCTGCGCCGTTAGATGCGGCCCCATGGGCAGGCTTAAAACCGTTCGCGCCAGATCCTCGGCCAGAGGAAAATCTCCGGCCTTCCAGCCCATGTCCGAATAGGCTTCGGACAAATGGGGTGGAATGGGATAATGGATCAACGAACCGATCCCCGCCTCTCTCAGCCTGGTCTGCAATACATCCCGTCGCGGATGACGAATCACAAACTGATGCCAGACAGGCTCGGCCCACTGCGGCACAACAGGCAGAACGACATTCGGGAAATCCTGTAATCCTCCTATATATTGTTTGGCCCGTTCCCTGCGACGGTCATTCCATGTATCCAGAACTTTTAATTTCACTCGAAGAAAGCCGGCCTGCAGCTCATCTATCCTCGCATTAAATCCTTTATACCGGTTATGATACTTGATCTGAGAACCATAATTTCTCAAGACGCCTACCTTTTCGGCCACTTGCGCGTCATCGGTCGTTACAGCGCCCGCTTCACCGAACGCGCCGAGATTTTTACCCGGATAGAAACTGTGGGCCGTTACATGTCCGAGTCCTCCTGTACGGCGACCTTTATATCGAGCTCCCTGCGATTGGGCATTGTCAACAAGCACCCGCAAGGAATGGTTCGAGGCAATCCGCATAATCGGATCCATATCGGCGGGTTGTCCATAAAGATGAACCGGCATAATGGCTTTCGTGCGTGAGGTGATTGCCGCTTCGATACGATCCGGATCGATGTTGAAGGTCTTTACATCCGGCTCAACCGGAACGGGCATTGCTCCGGCATAGGTAACCGCCAGCCAGGTGGCAATATAGGTATTGGAAGGAACGATGACTTCATCCCCCTTGCCAATGTCGCAAGCCCGCAGCGCCAGATGTAAAGCATCCAGACCGCTGGAAATTCCAATGCAATATTGACTTTCACAATAGGCTGCGTACTCCTGTTCAAACGCCCTCGTTTCTTCGCCCAGAACGTACCACCCGGAACGCATGAATCGCTTATAAACCGCATCAAGCTCCTCTTGTAGTTCGAGGTAAGGAGTTTTCATATCCAACGCAGGGATCGACACGCTCAGCTCCCGATAAACTTCAAAAATGCGTCGTATTCACGAAGATAATCGTCGGCATCATACAGATGAGAGGCAAACACCATCAAAACGGCATTGGCGGAATATTTGTATTGAATCCCCCAGACTCGAGGCGGCAGATACAGGCCGATCCAGGGTCGATCAAGGCTATACTCCTCGCGGTTCCGGCCGTCATCCACTACCACCGATACAGATCCGGAAACACAGACAAGGAACTGGTGGCATTCTTTGTGGGCATGTTCACCCCGCACCCGCACATTTGGCACATTATACACATAAAACACCCGTCGCGGCGTAAAGGGAAGATCGCTTTCCCATTGGGCCACACACAGATCGCCTCGCATATCTTCCACATGGTGCATCCGAATCAACTTGACGCCTTGTACAGTGGAATCTTCCACCTCCGTCGATTCTTTTGAACGCAGAGAAGGTTTCACGGCCGTATCGACATATCCGACAATGCGAGCCGGATTACCGGTCACGATGGAATTGGCGGGAACATCATGGGTGACAACCGCGCCGGCTCCGACCATGGCGTTAGCACCGATTGTTAAACCGGGAAGAATCGTAGCATTGGCCCCGATCGACGCCCCCTGACAGACAACAGTGCGTTCAAACCGCTCGGGATATTGACGGCTGCGCGGGAATTTATCGTTGGTGAACGTCGCATTGGGACCGATGAAAACGCGGTCTTGAATCTCAATACCATCCCAGAGATAAACACCGCACTTCACGGTCACTTCATCGCCGAGAATGACATCGTTCTCAAGAAAGGTATGATCGCACAGGTTACATTGTTTGCCCACTTTCGCACCGGGCAGAACATGAGCAAACGCCCAGACACGAGTCCCGGCACCAATTTTCGCCCCGGGCTCAACGATGGCCTGGGGATGTATACATCCAGCTTCAGAGATTTTGCCCATATCTTTGCCCTTTATCGGTTAATCCCTATCGCGCAGTATCTTCCATGAATTCATGCATAAATGTACCGATATAAATCGAATCCGTCAATGTTTCTGAACATCGAGCATTTGTTCCTAACTTTTGGATCCCCATCTTTTTCACGGCGATTAAGACATCCCTTTTATCAATTTCTTTTTTGTTCTGTTAAGGACATAGGGATATACCAGGCGAATGCACCACTTCCCGATCTGTGATAAACCGACCTGCTTGGAACGTCCTCGACCGATCACCTGCAAACGCTCCCGAAACGTTCCCCGTACGAAGGCAAATTCCAATTCAAGCAGGCAAATCTGTTGATGGATATAATGCCCGAACTCGACCTGATCCTTCGATGATAAGGTTCTGATCGCTTCCGATTTCAGAAGGTCTCTTTGATAATTTCGGAAGGTTACAAGACGTCTTCTCAGCGTTTCGGCCAGATGGGCAACTATGGTCTCGCGATGCAAATTCTCGGTCCGCCTCGCTGTGATATTACCTGTATGCCTGCGATAATGAACCAGGGGTTCTTCAATATGTCGGATTTCACCAAGCAGACAGGACCGAAACGCAATCGCCTTATCCTCACAAACCGTATCAGGCAACATCGGACCAAACACATCAAATACGCTTCGATGCCAAGCATGCGAACAGCCGCACGCGCTCATCGCCCGGATACGAGACTCGACATCATCCCCTTTTCTCTCTACCGGTATATGAACCGTTTCCTGTAACTGTCCCAGCTCATCGATCACAATCAGATTTGAGTAGATCGACCTGGCCTTTCCCTCAGAACAGAGGTATTCCGTCCATATCTTTTCGACACGATGAGGAACCGAAATATCATCCCCTGCCGCCACGACAATCAATTCCCCCTCCGCCATTTCCATAAGACGATTGACATGCCCTCCGATTCCAAGATTGTTCTCATTCCGATTCAAACGCACACGATGAGGGCCATGATAGGTGTCAACCATCTCTTCCATAATCGTATAGGTCGAATCGCTCGAACGATCATCAGACAAAAGGATCTCCAGAGGAGAATAGGTTTGCATAAAAGCGGCCTGGACAGCATATTGAATATACTGCTCCTGATTAAACGCAATCATCATAAGGGTAATCAGAGGCCGCTCCATTACAACGCTTCATCCTTTCTATTCCTATCCCGACCGGCATGGGGATGACGCTTTTCATATTCCTGTTCATAAATACGTCGTAACTTCTCCCTCACCACAACATGCGAATAGGTTGTTCGAACCATTTTTCGGGCCCGATGAATCATCGCAGCTTTTTTTATCGAATCGAGTACGGCCATTTTTTTCATCGCTTGAGCGAGGGATGCAACATCCGCCGGGTCGGCAAGAAAACCGGTTTCCCCCTCGATGACAATCTCCGACACCCCGCCAACCCGAGTGGCCACGCAGGGAGTCCCGGAGGCCATCGCCTCCAAAATCGCCCGCGGCATCCCTTCCGCCACGGAAGACAGTACAAATGCATCCATCCCCTGATACAGTTCTCTCACATCATCTCGATATCCCAAAAAATGAACCGCTGTCAGACAGTCGCATTGCTTTGCCAATTGTTCATATGGCTGTCGATCCCCAGTACCGATCAACACCAAATGCGACTGCGGGATATCCCTTCGCATCTCGGCAAACGCCCGGATCAGGTAATCAATTCCTTTAGTGGCCGCCAGTCGGCCCACCATTCCGAACACAAACGCATCTTCGGTCACTCCAAATCGCCCACGCACTTCATGGTGATCGCAAGGAACCTCAGCAAATCGTGTGAACTCGATGGAATTCTCCATCACCGTCGTTCTCGACTCCGTCATACATAGATTATGACCAACAAGATCACGCCGCACCGCCTCGGCAACCGGCAAGAATCGATTCACACGCCATAGAGTCAGCAGATTGGTCATTTTTCTTCGTCCGCGAGCACTGCGATTCAGGCCATGCACATGAGCCAGGATTGCCGGGCGACGGATAAACATCCCCGCAAGCGATGCGTAAAATGTGGCCTTGTGTGTATGCGAATGGACAAGGTCGACTTTTTCGCGGTGGAGAAGCCTGATTAAATTCCATAAAATGGAAGGTCGAAAGGCGTTCAGGCGATCTATATTAGACAGATAGAACACGGGAAATCCCATGTCTTCCAGGTGGTTCGAATCTTCGCCTGAACCGGAAAGATAGATAAAAAGAATGTGAAACCGTTCCCGATCCAATCCGACAACCAGATCATCCACACTGGTCACTGCCGATCCGGGCTTGCCCCATACCATCGCCAGAGTAATTTTCTCAGATTCCATGACAGCGCCTTGCAGAGAGAATAGACCTCTCCATTCTATACATCACGATAACAGGATAGCAGCAAGACCGAGACAGATGATTTCGCTTCCGCATGTCAGCCCCGAACCATGCACTGTTACGCCTTCCTTGCAGACAAACGTTATTCATCGGCGGTAATTAACTGCGTTTCATAAAGGCTGCGATACACGCTGCATGATTCCATCAGTTCGCCGTGTCTGCCCTGCGCTACGATTCCGCCTTTATCCATCACCACAATCGAATCGGCATGAACAACCGTGCTGAAACGATGTGCAATAATAAAGCAGGTTCGTCCTTCCATCAGTTCCGACAGTGCCTCATTGATTTTCGCCTCGCTATCGGCATCAATTTGGCTCATTGCTTCGTCAAAGATCAGGATAGCTGGATTTTTCACTACCGCCCGGGCAATGACAAGCCGCTGCAACTGCCCTCCGCTAAAACCCGATCCGTGTTCTCCGATTACAGTATCATACCCATCCGGGAGGCGCTCAATAAATTCATGCGCATGCGCTTTTTGGGCCGCCGCTATGATTTCCTCACGAGTCGCTCCCTCTTTCCCGTATCCGATATTGGCTGCTACAGACTCATGAAAGGTCACTACATTCTGTGTCACCATCCCGATCTGGGCTCGAAGGCTTCGCAGAGTCGCCATATGAATGTCTTGTCCGTCAATAAAGACTTGTCCAGCATCGGGATCATAAAAACGCGGAATCAGATTGATCAGGGTGGTTTTACCCGATCCGTTTGGCCCCACCACGGCAATGGTCTGCCCCGCCTGCACTTTCAGACTCACATCATTCAACGCGGTGGTATCGGCGCCGGGATACGAAAATGTAATATCGCGAAATTCAACTTCCTCATGCAAAGGTTTCAATTCAAAGGCCTCGGGGTCCTCGTGCTCCAAAGGATTGTCGACAATTTCAAAGACGCGATCCGCCGCCGCATTGGCCTCTTGCACGCGGTTCCAGACATCGCTGACTTTCCGGACCGATTCAGCACTGGTCCCAAGCAGAACCAAAAGGGCGAAGAAAAAACTGCCTTCCATGTCGTTTTGCATAACCCAGTGCACCCCGACAAGAAGAGCCGCTGATCCGGCCACCATTCCCAAAAATTCCATAATCGGACCGGTCGCCGCATCCAGTTTGGCAATATGAATCGCCCGTCGCAACAATTGACGGTTCACGCCACTGAAAGATACTACCTCCGTGTTCTGACGGTTATACACTTTTACGACACGCAACGCACTGATACTATCCTGCAAACGTCCCAGCATCATAGCGCTGGCAATCAGTGAACGTTTGGTCGCCCGACGCATTTTTTTACCCAGAAGACCCAGTAAGGCAATCGTAACCGGCGCCGCCGCCATAAAAATCAATGCCAGTTGCCAGTTGATCAACATGGCCCCGACAAGACAGAAGAAAGCCTTGATCGGCTCCAGGAGGGCTTTGCCCAGGAGAATTTTAATCCCTTTTCCCGAGGCGGCCGTATCTCCAAGAATCCGGCTGATCGTATCACTGGTTCCTTTTACGGAAAAAAAGCCGATCGGCATGAACATCACATGAGCAAATACATCATCACGCAAATGAGTGATTGCCGTCTGCACCACCCTCTCGGACAGATATTTTTGTACGAACGTACCGATACATCGGAATGAAGTGATGAAGGCCATCACCAGAATGATAAAGACCACACTTTGGCTTCGCGCGGTACGCGATTCTTCTCGAGAAACAACACTGATTGCCTTTTGGGCCCAGTGCACAATCGCCCATTTGAAGCCCCATTCCAGGCGAGAAGACAGCGGCATCTCCTCCGGAGAGATGTTGTCCGGATGCTTGAGAGTGTGCAAGACGATTTCCCTTGGCTCCTGTATTCCGGACGCATTCGGCCGCAGGATTCGCACCGGAAGAGAGACACCGTCTTCGGCTGTCGCCAGAAGTTCCAGCAGTCTGGAGGCAGGAACCTTTTCAAGTCCCTTTTCACGCGCATAATGGGCTACATCCAGGATGCGGTCTTGAGGCCGAAAACCATTTGCATAGGCCCTCTCCTCCTCCTCGACTCCTGTGACAAGAAGATAATAGGCAATCTCGGCGTTGACCCCCATGAAATCCGAACGATTGGGTACATAAAAATCCATGCCGTAACGAAGGTCACAACACTTACGGTCGATCCATCCATGTAGGCCTTCTTCGCCCATCATCACCTTCAGAAGAGGGATGATCGCCATAAAACTTACCGAAAACAGCATACCTACAAAGAGAGCGGTGATTACAACCCAAGCAAGACGAAACCATTGAGGCCAGACGTATTTCCAGACACGCCAGAATTGCCTTACCGGCGGTCGTGTTTTGCGGTTACGTTTTTTTTCAATTGGATGATCCGACATGGTCGGTGACATAAATTATCCTTAGCTTCAGTATCCGATGGTTATCTGTCTCGGTACATGCTTTCATAATACTGCTGGTAGGCGCCCGAAACGATATGATTGAGCCATTCCGTATTGGAACGATACCAGTCGATTGTCCTGGCAATCCCCTCCTCAAATGTCACCGATGGCGACCAACCCAACTCCTGCATGGTTTTGCCGGAATCAATCGCATAACGACGGTCATGACCAGGACGATCCTTGACATGCCGGATCAGCGTCGAAGGCTTACCCAGATGTTCCAGAATCAATCCAACCACCTCCAGATTGGTTTTCTCATTGTTTCCCCCGATATTGTATACTTCACCAATACGACCTTTCGTCAACACCTGCCAGATCGCCGTGCAATGGTCGTACACATACAGCCAGTCTCGAATATACAAGCCATCCCCATAGACCGGCAATTCCTTATCGTGCATTGCATTATGAATCATCAGCGGAATCATCTTTTCCGGGAATTGGTATTCCCCATAGTTGTTCGAACAGCGGGTAATATTAACCTTTAATCCCCAGCTATGCCCAAAGGCGTGTACCAGATGATCCGCGGCCGCTTTGCTCGCGGAATAGGGGGAATTGGGCTGAATCGGCGACTGTTCCGTAAAAAATCCATCCGGCCCTAGTGAACCATATACTTCATCCGTTGAAACCTGAAGAAATCGATCGATTTTCCGTTCCAGGGCGACTTTCAATAAGGTTAATGTGCCGGTTACATTCGTGTCTATAAATACTCCCGGATCCACCAATGAGCGGTCCACATGGCTCTCGGCGGCAAAATTGATCATTACATTGATTCCGTATTCATCCATGAGCTGGGAAATCAGGTCCGCATCGCAGATGTCGCCTCTGACAAACATATGGTTAGGATTCTCCATATATCCTGCCAGATTTTCAAGGTTACCGGCATAGGTTAATTTATCGAGGTTTACGATCCGACAGTCTGGATGATCCCGCAAGACCATACGTACGAAATTACTGCCGATAAAACCCGCCCCGCCGGTTACAAGAAGATTCATAATTCCTCCATAAAATGCTTCAACGGTTCTTCCCAGTGCGTAAGATTCCGTCCTAATAGAGCCTGTATTTTGCTGCAGTCAAACCGACTGTTAAGGGGACGTCGTGCTGCGGTGGGAAAATCACTGGTCTTGCAGGGCTCAAGCAAAGTCCGTAAACCTTTTGCGGCCAATACGAATCGGGCCATATCATACCGGCTGGTATAACCTGACGCCGCAAGATGAAAGAGCCCGGTCGGCTTTTCCTGCATGGACAATATTTCAACGAGCACTCCAGCCACTTCTGTCGTTGCCGTGGGAGATCCGACTTGATCGTCGATCACCTTGAGGCGATCTCTTGATTGGGCCAGTTCCAGGATTTTTTTGACAAAATTGGTTCCGCCGTGTCCATAGGTCCATTGCACACGAATTATACAATGTCGGGCCCCACTGTGGGCCAATGCCTGTTCACCGTGAAATTTGCTGGTACCATAAACACTGACAGGATTTGGGAGATCTGTTTCCACGTAAGGATGATCCTGCAAACCGTCAAATACAAAATCCGTACTGATATGAATTACATAAGCATTCCGGGTCCGGGCTACATGTCCAAGCATGTCTACCGCTTCCGCGTTGACCTTCTCAGCCAGTTCCGGCTCCGATTCGGCTTTCTCTACATTCGTATAGGCAGCGCAATTCACAACTATCGATCCCGTGACAATCGCCTGCTCCAGATGGTCACACCGACAAATATCAAATTCCGGCAGGTCGTACACCATGGGTTTGATCCCTACAGAGAGGCAAGCTGTAATAAGGTCGGTACCCAGCATCCCACGACCGCCTACAATAACCATATCTTTGTCCGACATCAGACCTCTCCTATCCTCGGGAGTCGATCTGCAGGGATGTCCGACAAACAGGTATATTTCTTGTCTTTGGCGGAAAGCTGCGGATGATCGACCGGCCAGTCGATCCCCACCTCCGGATCGTTCCAAAGCACTCCACCTTCGGTTTGCGGGTGGTAATAATCGGTGCATTTGTAGCTGAACAGTGCCGTCTCGCTCAAGACACAGAATCCATGTGCAAAGCCCGGCGGGATATACAATTGTCGATGGTTCTCCACCGACAACTTCTCCCCAATCCACTGCCCGAATGTTTTCGAACCGATCCGGATATCCACAGCCACATCAAACACATCACCCGCCAAGACCTGTACAAGCTTACCCTGTGCCTGCGGATGTTGAAAATGCAATCCTCGTAATACGCCTTTCTGGGAGAATGATACATTGTCCTGTACAAAATCGACATCCAGTCCGGCTTCCGTATATCGCTGCCCATTCCAGGTTTCCAGAAAGAAGCCACGATCGTCTCCGAAAGCCGTCGGTTCGATCAGTAATACTTCCGGCAGTTTTGTCTGCAAGATCCGCATTTATCGTCCCACCTTGACCAGATCCAGAAGATATTCTCCATAATGATTTTTACGAAGAGGATCAGCCAGGCGAAGAACCTGTTCCGCATCAATCCAACCCATACGAAAGGAGATTTCTTCCGGGCAGGCGATCATCCACCCCTGCCGCTGCTGAACGGTCTGTACAAAATTGGAAGCCTGCAGCATTGATTCCGGCGTGCCTGTATCCAGCCAGGCGATCCCCCGACCGAACAATTCCACACGTAAATTCCCCTTCTTGAGATAGAGATTATTCACTTCGGTAATTTCCAGTTCTCCGCGAGCAGAAGGCTTAACACGGGCGACAATTTCAGTAATATCCTTATCATAAAAATAAAGCCCAACAGCGGCATAATTCGATTTTGGATTGGCGGGCTTTTCTTCTATGGAAAGCACCTTCCCACTCAAATCAAACTCGATCACACCATATCGTTGAGGATCCCGGACCCTGTACCCGAAGATTGTCGCGCCCGGGCTATCCTGGGCCGCCCGGCGAAGCGACTCTATCAATCCATGCCCATAAAAGATATTGTCTCCCAGAATCAGACATGCCGGTTGCCCCCCCACAAAATCCCGACCAATAATAAATGCCTGAGCCAGCCCCTCCGGTCTAGGTTGAACTGCATACGACAGGTTCAGTCCCCATTGAGATCCATCTCCCAGAAGCTGCTCATAAAGCGGCAGGTCTGAAGGTGTAGAAATGATCAAAATATCTCGTATACCGGCCAGCATCAGCGTTGTTAGTGGATAATACACCATCGGCTTGTCGTATACATGCAGAAGCTGCTTACTGACAACCTTGGTAATCGGATACAGACGAGTACCGCTGCCTCCTGCCAGCACAATTCCCTTCATGGTACAACCACTCCCTTGCTGGTCCAATCCCTTACCCATATCAACACCATAGATCCTATTCCTATGCAGACTAGATTGACTGCACAGCCAATTAAAACAGGGATATTACCCTATTATCCAATCCCCGTCAATGATACGATCTCTCCTTATGTGGAATAATCAAAATTGCAATCTACATAGCAAGCTCGCATAATGAATGAAATCTTGTAAGACTTTTTATTATCACAATCTTCTTTTCACTCCGGCATCAAGCTGTTTAGAGCCTACTACTAAATTTTAAGGTATTGCCCTAAAATACATTACCGGAAGCACTGAACCTAAGCCTTGAAAAATATTACGTTATCTAAATTGTCCGTTTACCCTCCTTGAGCTTTTCCCGTCCAATTTCTATACTCAGTTAATCCCTGCAACCTACATATTTATTCGGATCCGATAAGCGTATTCCAATTCTCGTGGCTCCTTTTTTTAAATCTTCTCCCCAGTACCCTAAAAAAACTCCAAGTCCTGAAACCACAATATCTTGTGCCATTGAGGCTTCTATGGACTAGAAATAGAATCTACTTGACGAGTTTACATGTCAAGCGTATCCTTTTGCTTTATCGGTCCATGTCCAGATAGTCCGTATGGGATTCTGGCATAGGTCTTGCTCTCCATAAACTTTTATAGTGGGTATATTTATGGATACAAGGAAGCGGTTTTTATATATAGCTTTTACGGCCCTCGCAGTCGCCATCTCGGGTTTGATCGGTTGTGAGGAAACCAAGGTTGATCCCAACGCTGAACTTGAGAAACCAATCAAGTTGGGTGTCACTGTCGGCTCACTGGGGCGGGTTTACCAGTTCCGAGCCGTCCCGGTCCGTGGTTTCGGGATCGTAGCCGGTTTACCGGGGACCGGTTCCGCCGAATGCCCCCCCGACATGCGAGCCATGCTCGTTAAATACATCAATCAACAGATGCCCCGGGATGTGAAATTTGATGCCGGTAAATTCATTGACAGTCGGGACACCGCTGTTGTGGAGATTTACGGTGTGATCCCATCTCTGGCCTCGGTGGGAGAAAACTTCGACATTAAGGTCCGCGCCCTTTCCCGCACCCAGACCATCTCGCTCGATGGAGGACGGCTTTACACGGCAGAACTGAAGGAAGCACGTGGTTTTACCGGATTGGGCGTTCATCTCAAAATCCTGGCTACCGCTCAAGGACCGATCTATATCGATAAACTCAACGGTAATCCAAGCCTGCTCGAGGGTTTTATACTGGGGGGAGGGACCGTCCTCAACGCCGTTCGCACTTCATTCGCGTTACATCAACCCAATTACTATGCCTCGACTGCCATTCGCAATCAGATTAACGAACGATTCGGAAGCAAAACCGCTTCGGCTATTTCGCCTGAAGAGATTGTAATATCGATTCCAAAGAAGTATCAGAACCAAAAGGAACGATTTATCTCCTTGATCGGTAATCTTTTTTTGGCCGATAATCCACAACAGCAGCAGGACAGAATTACCATGCTTGTCAATCATCTGGAAACCAACAAGAACAAGCGACCTGCTGAACTTGCCCTGGAAGCCATCGGTCGACGCAGTGCTGATACGATTGCACCTTTGTTGAACGATCCTAACGAACTAACGCGTTTTCATGCCGCTCGATGCCTTCTGAATTTGAACGATGACCGAGGTCTGGTTGTTTTGAAAACGATGGCCGAAGATGAGAATTACACCTATCGACTCGAAGCGATAACCGCTATCGGAATGGGATGCGATCGCAGCAAGGCTTCTCCCATATTGACCAGGCTTCTTGATGACAAAGCATTTAATGCTCGATGGTCCGCTTACGAACAGCTTCGACGACTGGAAGATTTATCCATCACGCATCTATTCGTAGCAGGGGATTTCTTTATAGACAAGGTTCGGTGCGGGGGGCCGAAAATCATTTATATTTCGCGCAAATCCAGCCCTCGCGCGGTAGTGTTCGGTGCACCGATCCCGATAGATAAAGACGTTTTCTTCACCAGCACTGACGGACAGGTGCTGATCAACGCCAGACCGGAAGACAAGGAGATTTCCATTATCCGAAAAGATCCGCGTTTTCCGCGACCGGTCGGCCCTCTCAAGGCCGAACGGAATGTCGGCGATATCGTGCGAACGATGTGTGAACGGTTGGATGTAGAGAACAAACCGGGATTGCGACAGGGATTGAATCTTCCCTATTGTGATACTGTGACAATCATCCGACAGCTTTGTGAAGCGGGGATCATTGATGCCAAATTCATCTCTGGACCGATAACAGAGGTGGGACAATGAGGACCTTGTCCGATTCCGGAACAACAAGAACAAATAATGCGACAAGGATGTTGATGTGGCAAGTGGCCACGGAGGAAGTGCATGAAGCTTGAAAAGATCGTCCTGAACGGCTTCAAGAGTTTTGCCGATAAAACCGAATTCGCATTCAATCAGCGGATCACGGCGATTGTAGGCCCCAATGGATGCGGCAAAAGTAATGTTGTCGATGCCGTGAAATGGGTACTCGGCAACCAGAGCCCAAAACAACTTCGTAGCGGTCAAATGCTCGATGTAATTTTCAGCGGATCCAGTAGCCGCAAACCCAGCGGCATGGCACAGGTTTCCCTCCGCTTTTCCGATGTTCGAGGCCTGGGAATCGAACAGGATGACCTGGAAATCACACGCCGTCTTTATCGAAGCGGAGAAAGCGAATACTTAATCAATAATCGAGTCTGTCGCCTGCGCGATATCCGAGAGCTCTTTATGGATACCGGGGTTGGCGTCAGTGCTTATTCCATCATTGAACAGGGACAGATCGATCAGCTCCTGCAAGCCTCTAAAACCGATCGGCGTGTCATTTTTGAAGAAGCCGCTGGGATCAGCAAATTTAAGGCCCACAAAAAGGAGGCTGCTCGCAAACTCGAACGGACCGAACAAAACTTACTTCGTCTGGCCGATATCGTAGCGGAAGTGCAACGGCAGCTTCGCAGTATCAAGCTTCAGGCCGGCAAAGCCAGAAACTACCTGAAATACAGTGAACGCCTCAAGGAACTGCGCGTAAACTATTCACTTTCGGAATATGATAAAATTACCTGTCAAAAATCGGAAAAAAAGGCTGCTCTGGGAGAATTGGAAGGCCGTTTTGGCAGAGTTGCCGCCGATGTAGCACGATGTGACGCCGAATTGAGTCAGATTGGCAGCCAGATTATCGAATCCGAGGGTCAGATCAATCGCTGGGATAATTCCCTGGTGGCTGCCACCAGCAAAATCGAACAGCAGATGGAACGGATCTCCTTTTTGCAAAACCGGCTGAAAGAATTGGACCAGCGAAAAGCCACCTCCTCTGCGCAGATCCGCCAACTCGGCGGGCGCACGGATGAATTTACCCGCCAGCTTCGATGCTGTAATCAAGATCTGGAAAAAAATGAGACGATCTTTACCGGCAAACGAGAGCAGCTTGAGGCCATGGATCTTATCGTGGAAGAGATCAACATGGAACTGGATAGTCTTCAGGCGGAACTGGAGGACGAAAAAAGCGGGATTATCGACATTGTTCGCCGCACCGCCCAACTGCACAACGAGATCCAGAGCATGAATACCTATCGCGACAACCTGAGTGGGCAAGTCAGCCGCCTCAGCGATCGAGCCGCTACAGCCAAGCAACAACTCTCGAACCTGCTTACGGACAAAGCCCAGTACCAGGCAAGGCTTCAAGATATTAATGGTATTTTGGGACAACTCCAGGACAGCTTAGATACCAAGCGTGCTGAAATGGAAGCGATCGATGGTGAAATGGCGCAGGAAGCCGACCTGTTAAATGACACCAAACAGCGGCGCAGCGGCTTGATGAGTGAATTGAATATTCTCCGTGACATGGAGGCCAAACGGGAAGGGCTTAATGAAGCATTGAAAGACATTTTGTGCCGGCGCAACGAAAGCCGCTCGGCTTCGTTTGAGTTCGTGGAGGGAATTGTCGCCGATATTATTCACGCGGATGCCGAACACGCCGCCCTCGTGGAGGCCGCCCTGGAAGGCAAGGCCGACACCCTCGTAGTTAACAGCACCGGGGCATTTGTCCATGACCAGGATTTTCATGATCGCCTGAACAGTCGGGTCAACGTTATCTGCTCGGATCGAGTCGAGCCCTTTGTTGAAACTCACGACCTTTCGCAATACGCTTCGGTGTTGGGCCGGGTTATAGAATTCGTTCAATATGACAGCAAACACGCCCGTCTGGTATGGAATCTGCTGGGACGGGTAATCGTTGTAGAATCTCTGGACACGGCCATGGATTTATCGCGTCAACTCGGGCCCAGATACCGGTTTGTTACAACCGACGGGCAGGTCTTTGACGGCGGTCATACACTTCGCATTGGTCCGCTGGGCAAAAGTACGGGGCTGATTTCACGACGCAGTCGGATTGTCCAACTGGAAGAAGAAACGGTCCGCCTGTCGCAGCAGATCACCGAACTGGAAAATCATCGTAAGGAACAAACCCGACATACTGAACATCTGGCACGACTATGCAAGGATTTTCGTACAAGTATCTATGAAGCCAGCACGGAAAAGGTCGATACCGAATCCCGCCTTCGCATGCTGGAACAGAACATACAGCGTCTCACCGACGAACAACCCGTTTTGAACGGCGAGATCAAGATGCTGGAAGAAGAGATTTCCCAATCCGTCCAGCGTGAGCATGATTCCAAGCAGAAACTGCAGGAACTGGAACAGATCAATACACAACGAGCGGCTCATATTGAGGAACTGGGACAGCATTTGGAGGAAAAAAAGACCCTTCTGGATCATCAAACCGCTCTCCGCACCGAGTTGAAAGTGGAAATCGGCCAGTTTACCGAGCAGCAACGATCGATCCGTCAGCAGGTAGCCTCATACCAAAGCCAACTGCAGCACAATCGAATGGCAATCGAATCGGCCCGGACGGAACTACTCGGTTGCGACGAACAGGTTTCTCAAACCGAACGAAATATCCTGTCCAGTGAAAGTCGGGTCTCAGAACTGTATGTGGAAAAGGAAAACGCCCAACGTATCAGCAAGCAACTGCACAGCGAAGTGGAACATCTTCTGGCACAGCGGAAAATGACGGAACAGCGACTGCGTGAGCAGCGAGTCGTCCAGGCCGAAGTCGAAGAGCAGATGCAGCAGCTCAAGATCGAACTGGGTCAATTGCAGGTCAAAGAAGAGGATCTTACCCAGAGAGTGCAAGAGGAACTGCAAATCAATCTGCTGGAGGCATATGACAACTTCCAGCAGGAAGATGTCGATTGGGAATTGGTTCGTAAAGAAATTACTGAACTACGAGATAGAATCGATCGGATCGGCAATGTAAATCTCGATGCCATCGAAGAACAGGATGAACTGGAAAAGCGATTCGAGTTTCTCAGCACCCAGGTTGAAGATTTAAATACAAGCAAGATCCAACTGGAACAACTTATCGCCAAGATTAACAAGGAAAGCCGCGAAAAATTCCGGATTACTTTCGAAGAAATCCGAGAAAACTTCCATATCTTATTCCGCAAACTGTTCGGCGGCGGCAAGGCGGATATTGTAATGGAAAATCCGGAAGACCTGCTTGAAAGCGGGATCGAGATTATCGCTCGCCCGCCCGGCAAGGAAACCCGCAGCATCAGTCTTCTAAGCGGCGGCGAAAAAACCATGACGGCGATCAGTCTTCTATTCGCGGTCTTCAAAACCAAGCCCTCGCCCTTCTGTTTCCTCGATGAGGTCGATGCGGCTCTCGATGAAGCCAATAACGAACGTTTCAACCTGGTGGTGCAGGAATTCAAGAAGGATTCCCAGTTTGTCATTGTTACTCATGCCAAGCGCACCATGAGCATTGCGGATATGTTGTACGGTGTCACAATGCAAACCAAGGGGGTCAGTAAAAAGATCAGCGTTCAATTTGATAGTGCCGAAGAGCCGCCCGAAACCGCTGTCGCTTAGACAGATCATCGACGCCTTCATTCTGAAGATCGCCTGTTGTATCGAATCGTACCAGCCGGTATAATCCTGCTGGAATGGTATTGTAAATATGGAGATCGTCCTGCATGGCCAATAAACTCGACCAATATACACTCGACAACGGCATGGTAATCCTAGGTGAACGGATGGAGCATGTCCAGTCCGCAGCGTTCACCTTTTTGTTGCCCTGCGGGGCCGCTTTGCTTCCGGAGGGCGCATGTGGAGCGGGGGAAGTGATCGCCGACTGGATTTTACGTGGGGCCGGAAAACGTAACAGCCGTCAGCTTAGCGATGCGCTGGATGCACTCGGTCTGCATCGGGCCGGCGAGGTATCGGCCGCCCATCTGTCACTGGCCGGTGCTCTTGAGGCAAGCAACCTGCACAAAGCGATTGATCTATATGCCGATATCCTCCTTCAGCCTGCCCTGACCGAGGAACAATTCGCCTTTTCCCAGCAACTGGCGCTTCATGAGTTGGCAGGATTGGATGATGATCCGAGACAGAAAATCGGCATGCTCGTTTCGGAGCAGTTTTATCCCAGTCCATGGGGTCGCCCGTCGATGGGCAAGCTGGAAGAACTGCAGGCCCTTACACCCGCCCATGCACGACAGATCATTCAGGACAGATTCAATATCGGTCGCATGATTTTTACCGTAGCGGGGAAATACGACTTTGAAACCGTCTGTCGTCAGATGGAATCGATCTTTGGCTCCGCTAAAACCGGATCGGACGCAACAGTACAAAACGGTCCTCGAGGCAATAAGTATGTTCACGAAAGTCATGACGGCGCGCAAGTGCATATCGGACTGATGACGGAAACACCGCCGATCACCAGCCAGGATTATTACAATGCCATGGCGGCGGTGTCGGTTCTGTCCGGGAGCATGAGCAGCCGATTATTTACCGAGGTACGGGAAAAACGCGGCCTCTGTTATGCTGTCAGAGCCCGGTATCATTCGCTTCGCGACATAGCCGGAATCCGGTGTTATGCCGGCACAACGCCGGATAAGGCCCAGGAAACACTGGATGTCATTGTCGCCGAATTCAACCGGCTTCATGAGGGGATTCTTGAGGAAGAAATGGACCGGGCGAAAGTCGGGCTAAAAAGCACACTAATCATGCAGAGCGAATCGACAATTTCCCGGGCCGGAGGGATCGCCGGAGATTACTATCTGCTCGGACGGGTACGACCCATGGAAGAAATCAAACAACGTCTGGAAGAAACCACTGTCCAAACGGTTCTTTCTTTTCTCCAACACAATCGTTTCACTGAATACACCGTCGCCACGATCGGTCCCAGCGAAGTCCACTGCTCCTGAACAATATAATAAAGGGAAGATATTCAAATATGGAATTTCAAAAACATCAATTAACGAACGGGCTGACTCTCGTCGGGGAGATTCATCCATCCGCCCAATCGGCGGCGGTGGGTTTTTTTGTGCGGACCGGCGCACGGGATGAAACGGCCCAAATCAGCGGCGTTTCGCATTTTTTGGAACACATGCTTTTCAAGGGCACCGACAAGCTCAGTGCGTTGGAAGTGAATGAGGCATTCGACAGTACCGGCGCCAAATTCAACGCCTTCACCAGCGAGGAAAACACCGTCTACTATGCTACTGTCCTGCCCGAATATCTCGATAAAGTGACCGATCTGTGGACCCAATTAATGCGACCGGCCCTTCGGGATGATGATTTCAACATGGAAAAGAACGTAATCCTTGAAGAAATCGCGATGTATAAGGATCTGCCTCAATTTGACGTGATGGACCAGTGCCGTTCGCTGCATTTCGCTGAGCATCCCTGCGGCCATAGTGTTCTCGGCAGCAAGGAGAGCATCACCGCATTGACAGCGGAACAAATGCGGGACTATTTTACGTGTCGTTATGCACCCAATAATCTGGTTCTGGCCTGTTGTGGGAATTTTGACTTTGATCATTTCTGCAAGCTGGCCAAAGACAAATGTGATTCATGGACTCCTTCAGAGGTCGGTCGCGAATTAAGCTTTTTTCCCGGAAGCAAAAACAGACAGCATGAAATCAAAGCCAACCTGGTCCGTGAGCACATCTGCCTGGTCAGTCCGGGTGTAGCGGCCCAGGATCCGCGACGATTTGCCGCTTCGCTGCTGGGATTGATCCTTGGAGATTCGACAGGATCGCGTTTTTTCTGGGCTTTGGTAGATACCGCCCTGGCCGAGACAGCCGCTATGCAATACGAGTCTATGGATGGAGTGGGAGCTTTTTACAGCTATATTCAATGCGGTCGTGAAAACGTTACTCGGGTTATGGAGATTGTTGACAATATCTTCGATGACGTCATCCAAAATGGGATTACCCAGGAAGAACTGGATGCCGCCAGGAACAAAGTCCTCAGTTCTGTTACCATTAAAAGTGAACAGCCGATGGGCAGACTTGTCGATCTTGGTTTTAACTGGGTATATCTGAAAGAGTATCGAAGTGTGGCCGATGACGTAAAGGCAATCAAGGCAGTAACTGCAGATGAAGTGAACGGACTTCTTGACGAATTCAAGCCGAGCGAGTATACACTGTTTTCGCTGGGGCCTGAGGGCCAAACATAATTCCGATTTATTAACCTATTCATAGTGGACCATGGAGGATGTCGATGGAAGAAAAAGAAACATTCAAGCAGATTGATGCCGATATTCTGCAGAGCAAGGCTGATATTTTTCGCGCCCAACAGGAAGGCCTGGGAATGAAAGCTTCCACCCCAGAAAAACCGCTCCCTGCAGCCCTGCGTCCGCTGGACCAGATCCGGGTTGGAGAAGCCAGGTTAAAAAACCTGCCTGAACCAGACGAGCCGGAAAATCTCTCAGATCAGGATAATTTAAAGGACTTGTCCCAACAGATGCAAGAGGAACTGACACGTACTGCCTTCAACGAAGAAGGGGAGAATTCGCATCTCGTTCAAATGGAGAAAGATATTCCACGCTTCAATTTGGCTGAGCAGATTCTGGTAGAACAGCGTCGCGCCGCCGCCCAGCGTCGTCAAAAGTCCGGTTCGACGAATGGAATTGGATCGGCTCTGAACGATCGCGGGATTCATCAAGTGGTCCGTGCAATCAATCAACCTTCACAAAGGCAAACACAAACCTTTCAACCAAAAGCGACTTCCCAAATCTCTGAGCGGAAAGTTTCCTGGCCCGATGAGATCAGAATAGACGATACGGTCATCACACAGATTGTCGCCTCGGACATCGCCCGGTTCTGCCGCAAGGCATAATCACAACTTATTCATCCTGTTCCTGAAATGCCCTGCCAAGGTGATTGATAATGTCACTGGCAATCAGGCTGATTTGTCCTTTTTCGACGGCGGCAAGATCGCCTGCCCGTCCATGGATATACACTCCCAGCACTGCCGCTTCAAAATTGGATAGTCCCTGTCCTACCAGAGCAGTAATGATTCCCGTCAATACATCTCCCGCTCCCGCCGTCGCCATCCCGGGATTGCCCGTTTCATTGAGATAAATTTTTTCCCCTTCGGCAACGACCGTACCGGCGCCTTTCAAGACAATGGCACAGTCGGTTTCCCGGGCAAAGTCGGCGGCAAGCCGGAACCGGTCCCCCGGAATGGCGACGCGAAATACACTGCTCCACAACCGCTTCATCTCACCGGGATGCGGAGTCAGGATTATAGACGCTTTTCGGTGGCGAACCCAGGAAACACTTTTAGCCAGACAGTTCAAACCATCGGCATCAATTATCATCCTCAGGTCTTTGCATCCAATTAGGATATTCAGTATATCTTTTACACCGCCGCCTTGCCCCATTCCCGGTCCGAAAGCAATGACATCATTATCATCGATAGCGGCCAGAATCATATCGATAGCCTTGACTGAAACCTGACCATTACGGCCTTCCGGCAAAGGAACCATTGTATAACAGGGCTCGATACTTGCCACAATCGGCAAAACACTGGCAGGTGTGGCGACACGAACCAGACCTGCCCCGGAACGAAGGGCCGCCCGCCCGGCAATCGCCGCCGCCCCGGTCATCCCCCGTGATCCGGCGATAATCAAAACCTTGCCGAAGGTACCCTTATGAGCGTCCCTTGCCCGTACAGGCAGGCGTGGAATATCCGTGATTTTTTCCATACGATTTCATCCCTGATTTCGATTTATCTTGCTGTTGATAATGCTTGCAGCGTACCCAGCACCGAAACCATTGTCGATATTGACGACGGTAATGCCCGATGCACAACTATTGAGCATGGTCAGTAAAGCCGCCAATCCCTCAAAGCTGGCGCCATACCCGACACTGGTGGGCACGGCGATCACCGGGCAGCCAACCAATCCACCAACGACACTGGCCAGAGCCCCTTCCATACCCGCTACGACGATAATCACCGACGCCTGATGAAGGACCTGCAGATTATTAAGAAGCCGGTGCAAACCCGCCACACCGACATCGGCAAGGAGCCTGGCCTGTTGGCCCATGATCTCGCAGGTTATCTTGGCTTCCATCGCCACCGGCAGATCGGCGGTACCCGCCGTGATGACGGCGATATAATGATCGGATGGCTGGGTGGGTTTTTGCACCAGTGTCACCGCCCGGGCAACTGCGTCATATTGCAGTTTGGCATATTTTCCCGTCATCATTAAGGCATCATAGACTTCCTGCCCGGCTCGGCTGGCCAGAACATTATTGCCCTTTTGTGCCAAACGCTCAAAGATGCCGACGATCTGCTCGGTTGTTTTGCCCGGGCAATAAATCACTTCTGGAAAACCGCACCGAATCTGTCGGTGATGATCCACCCGCGCAAAACCAAGGTCCTCAAACGGAAGATGACGCAGTTTTTCCACTGCTTCATCAATCGTCAAGGAACCGTCCTTAACCTTCAGTAACAACTCACATATCTGATCTTTGTTCATCTGCTTCCTATTTTATTCCCTGTCCAGCCCCTTTAAAATTAATACGACATAATTATAGAATTACAATCTCCAAGGGGCACGATAAGGCCGTGCAAGCATGGTATTGGCCTCTGTATCGTTGATGACTCGCTCACGTTTCGGATCCCATTGGAGATCCCGGCCTAATAGCATGGCAATGTTGCCCAGATGTGCAATCGTGATCGAGCGATGAGCTACTTCAATAGGAGCGACCGGCTCCTTGCGGCTGATCACGCAATCGATGAAATTTCGGAAGTGGTTATCGCTCTTATAAAGCTGGATCTCATCAGGTCCGATTGTGCTGTTTTTGATTTCCTCGCTGCTGGCCTCGTGCTGTCCCCGGTTGGCCCAGATCCAGCCGTCAGTCCCGATAAATTTGACGCCGCCGCGCAGGCGGTTGCTGATCTTGAGAATCACGCCGTTTACATAGACGGCATCGAAGGTATATTCGGTCGCCGTATTCCACAGATCATTCTTATTGAACTTGCCCTTGGCATTGATGATCTTTACCGGGCCGGTCAATTCGGTCCCCATGCCCCATTGGGCACAGTCGGGATGATGGCCGCCCCAGTCGGTGACCTGCCCACCGGAATAGTCCAGAATCCAGCGGAAATTGACGTGACAGCGGGCCGGACAATAGGGCGCCTCGGGGGCCGGTCCCAGCCAAAAATTGTAGTTAAAGCCTTCCGGAATCGGTTCAGGTTCTTTGCTCGGATTGGTGCCGACATAATCAGGTGTGCCGCCCGGCAGACCGCACTCGACGGTCTGAAGCTTGCCGATCCTGCCGTTGCGGACCAACTCACAGGCCCGACGAAAATTCCAGTCGCTGCGCTGCTGGCTGCCGCATTGAAAGACACGATTATACCGCTGGACCGCCCGCACCATCGCCCTGCCGTCAGCAACAGTCAAGGACAGCGGCTTTTGCCCGTAGATATCCTTGCCTGCCTTGGCCGCCTCGATCACAGGGATGGCATGCCAATGATCCGGCAGGGCTGTTTCAACGGCGTCGATATCCCGACGTGTGATCAGTTCGTGAAAATCCTCGTACGCCTCGCAGGCGGAGTAATCGGATTTTCCGGTCTTCCTGGCGTAGAATTCATTTACTATCCGCCGGGCCGGTTCCCGCCCCCCCACGGCATTGGACCAGTAACCGTTGCTTTCCTTATTCACATCACAGACGGCCACCACCTGTACACGGTCATCCTGCAAGAAGCCCCGCATATCGTTAGTGCCCTGATTACCCACACCGATAAATCCCATTGTGATGCGGTTGCTCGGAGCATTCACACCGAACACACTCGAGGGTACAATAGCCGGTGCGCCAACCACCACTGTCGTAATTTTCGCAAATTCACGCCGTGTAATTCGTTTCATTTGTTGTGGCCTTTCTATGGAAAAACAATCCTTCTCCTGTCTTCAAAAAAGAGGATATTGATTTCTCTTGCGGATCTATTTGTTCTGTAACGCATATCGTTTCTGCATCTGTTTCCATGTCGTAATGGATTGTTTCAGATTCTCCTTTGGATCGCCAGTAATTCCGTATCCCTGAAGGCCAATCGGTCCACGATAACCCAAGTCTCGCAACAAAGCGACAAATTCATATACACGGAATGTTCCGCTTCCGAGCGGTTGAATGAGGCGATCCCAATTCATCTGCCGCGTATCACCGGCATCAGTGCCATTGATCGAAACCTGGAACAGATAGGGCAAGGCGGTCTTCAGGTCTTCCCGAATCGTTTCGGCCCCGACGACCTTCAAATGGTGGCACAGGTTAAACGTCACCCCGACATTACGCCGATTGACCTTTTTGACAATACGAATCGCATCTTCCACTGTTTCCACATAAAAATTCGTGTGCGGATAAAGCGCAATCTTGACATCTTGGTCGTGGGCAAAATCGGCCAGTTCGCGGATGGCTTTTATCGCCAGGTCATCGCCATCCTGCGCCGTTCTTTTATATCGCTTACTGGTAATGAACAGCCAAAGCATGGCGTCGGTACCTCCAAACTGTCGAATAACCTCGTTGACGGCGGGATCGACCTTCCCCCCCGCATCCAGATCCATCCCAACATAGGTATTGAACACACGAAGATCCCGGGCCTTCATGCTCGAAAGATAGCGATCCACGTCTTGAACGCCGCCATGACCATAGCCGTCATAACCCAGATCTTTGAACAGTGAAGCGACCTCTTCCGGCGTCCGATCTTTCCATGTCCAGATATTGGTGTCCATTGCATAGAATGGATTATCCAGTCTCTTGACCTCCACAGCTAGAATGGTTGACACAATGAATATCAGGACAATCAAAGCAAGACAACTTTGAAAGGGCAATCTACCGGCCCCTTGTGTCGTCAGGGTACTGTCATTCCAGACCTGACTCCGGCTTCCGTGTGTTTTCATAACATCCTCCGACTTCCCATTTGCATTATGTCAACCTCCATGGACTTCGCATTGGTCGCGACATCATCCGGTCGGCCTCGGTATCTCCCACGAAGCGCTCTTTTTCCGGATCCCATTCGAGCTTTCGTCCCAGCTTGATCGCGATATTGGCCAGGTGACAGACGGTTGAGACGCGATGCCCAATATCCACGGGGAAATACGGATCCTTGCGGCTCTTTACGCAATCGAGAAAATCACGATGCTCCCCGGCCGGATTCGTATAGAGATGAATCTCCTCCGGTCCAATGACGCTGTTAAGGATCTCCGGGCTGCTGGCCTCCAACGGGGCCAACCAGCCGTGGTTGCCTATCCAACCGTCGGTCCCAATAAATTTGATACTCGGATTGCCCGGTTTACAGGTCATCTCAACACCATTGCCATATCGATATGTCACATCGTAATCCTTGACCGTGTTATACAATCCCCCTTCCCAATAGGTTCCTGCGCCTTCGATCTCTACAGGTCCGGATCGTTCAGTGTCATTGGCCCATTGGGCCGTGTCGAACAGGTGCGTACCCCAGTCGCAGATGATCCCGCCGGAATAATCCCAGATCCAGCGAAAATTAAAATGCACACGGTCCTTTGTATATGGTGCATAGGGGGCCGGGCCAAGCCACATATCCCAATCGAGTTCCGGAGGTATCGGTTGCGGAGTGGAATCTCCCGGACCGTTTGGCTGTTTAGGTAGGATTACTTCGATCCGCTGCAGCTTACCGATCCGGCCATTACGAACCAGTTCGGCCATCCGATGATACACTCGCTCGGAGCGATCTTCCGTACTGGTTTGAAAGACCTTGCCGTAACGGCGGACTGTCCTGACCAGAATCTTGCCCTCCTCAATCGTCAACGTAGGCTTTTCGCATTGCACATCCTTGCCTGCCTTGATCGCCATCACACTCATCAGCACATGCCAATGATCGGGCGTGGAGATCATCACAGCATCGATATCCGGGCGGGCAAGAATGTTACGAAAGTCTTTGGTCGTGGCGCAATCCTGATTACCGTACTTTTCATTGACCAGCTTTTGAGCCTGGACCATGTTGTTGCCATCTACATCACATACCGCCAGCACTTTCGCATCCAGCTGAGGCAGATACATCCTCAAATTCCGCCCGATGCCATGGCCTCCTGTGCCGATAAATCCGATCGTGACTCTCTCACTCGGCGGAGTCGCTCCATCTTTGCCCAGTACAGACGACGGAACGACCTGCGGCATGGTGACCAAGGCCCCCAGAACTGTGCTATGACACAGAAACGTACGGCGATTTATCCTTCTTTTCATCCCATAAATCTCCTTGTCTTAAAACGACAGAAGCACCTGCCAGATATACATATACGCCAGGGCTTCGTTATTTTCCCAGATCCGCTTGAACAGTTCTTCATCCCCCTGGATCGGAGGCAATTCTTTTCGTTTCTGTTCCCATTCGATGCATACGCCCGGTTTCGGTGTCGGCTGCTGAATTTTGATTTCCTTCATCGGTCTATCCTTTCCTCAATAGACGCCGTATTCGCGTGTAAATTCGGTCATCGCTTTGATGTTTTCAATGCTGATCTCATTCTGCATGATCGCCGAGGCATCCATGATATATCCGCCGTCGCAAGCGACTTCATCGATTACTTTTTTACAGAACGCCCGAACCTTGTCCGGGGTTTCATAGGCCAGAAGGAAATTGGGAATACCTCCGCTGATGGCAAACTTGTGCCCGATCTTTTTGTGCACCTCGAAGATATCATCATGATCACAGTGAAAGACGATACTCCTTTCGGGCAGTTCCAGAAATGCATCCAGATGGCGCATCCATTTGCCTTCTGCATAGAACAGTACCTGATGTCCGTTTCTCCAGATTTCCTGGATGATCGGCTTGAGGGTCGGCCAGTAGAGATTGTCGAACTGCTCCTGATTGATAAACGGTGTACAGCCCCGATGCATCCAGAATCCGATGGGCACATTCTTATCCGGATCGGCCCCCGACAGAGCCACATGCAGCAGGTGCGGCATCAGGGCTTCACAGGCTTTGAGCACTTTTTCCGGTCGCTCGAACAGATCCATCGTCAGACCGATATAGCCTCGCAGCTTGTCGGCCAGAATATCGAAGGGGGCCTTAAAAATGCCGGCGATGGCCGATACCGTTCCGCATTCGTTCTGCAACCGCTGAATCTGCGGACCGAACGCCGTGAAATAACTCAGCATGGCCATCCCACCCTTCAGGAATGACAGATTGTTGCGATAGGTGCTTGGTGAACCAATCTCAACGACATCATTCGAGGCACGAGGAAGCCAGACATTATACAAAAAACCGGTCGGATCGGCAGCCAGTGCATCGTACTCATTGGGTTTCATAAAGGCGTTTTTTTCAGGGGGTTCGCGATACTGAAAGCCGGTATCGACAGGAATTTCTAATCCTGGTGTCGCATAATACTTCAGCCCGATGGCCTGGCTGAGACCCGTCCAGACATAGACCATATTCGCCACGACCGCATCCCAGTCAAAGTCCCTGGCGCATTGAACTGCCGCCTCAAAGGCCATCGTGTAATCATGGGCCACCTGCTGGCAGTTATAGCCGGCGTACTTGGCCGTAAATTCCGCGACAAATGGACGAATTGGAATTTTATCAGGTTTTTCGTTCCGCATTGCCGTTACATAACGCTTTAATCGCTGTTGATAAAGCTGCTCGTTGTCCTGTGTCATTGGCATTCCCTTCCTTGCGGTACTTTTTTTTGTGCTAAAGTGTCACCGAATCGTCCGTTGCGGTTGAGCCGATTCGATGATTGGAATCCTTACGCGCCGGCCTTCGGCTCCAGCGTCAGATCGGCAAATTGCCCGGCCTTAAACTTGTGATACGCCAGGGAGGCAACCATGACTGCATTATCCGTACACAACGGCCGTGGGGCAACCAAGAACTCACGTCCTGTATCCTCGCACATTTTATGCAAGGCTTGCCGGAGTGCCGAATTGGCGGCAACTCCCCCACCCAGCAAAACTGTTCGCGCCCCTTTCTGCTCCGCTGCCCTTTGTGTTTTTGCCACCAGAACATCTATCACCGCTGTTTGAAAGGAAGCCGCGATGTCTGCGATTTCCTGTGGATTCATAGCTTCAATACGGTTGTCGCCTTTCATGTCCTGTCCCCGAACATGGTACAGAACAGCGGTTTTAATCCCGCTGAAAGAAAAATCCAGCGAATCGGGGCTCAGCATGGATCGAGGAAACGGGATGGCTTTGGGATCCCCTTGCCGGGCCACCTTCTCAATGCTTGGTCCGCCCGGATACGGCAGGTTCAGGATGGTTGCCACCTTATCAAAAGCTTCGCCCGCCGCATCATCGATCGTTTTTCCGATCAGCGTCAGATCCACGGCAGACGTGCATTCATAAAGATTGGTATGACCACCCGATACAATCAACGCCACTGCCGGCAACTCGATCTGGGTCTGATCAAGCATCGCCGATTGCAGATGAGCATGCACGTGATTGACAGCGATGAGAGGCTTTTCCCAGATCATCGCCAGTGACTTGGCGGCTACGACTCCCACGACCAACGCCACCACCAGACCCGGCTGATTAGCCACGGCAATCGCATCCAGGTCCTCCGGGCCTATTTGGGCCAGGGAGAGGGTCTCGGAAAGAATCGGATGTATCCGCTCGATATGAGCCCGGCCGGCCACTTCCGGTACCACCCCTCCGTATTTCCGATGAAGATCGACCTGCGAGGCTACGACCGAGGATCGAATCGTATACCCATCGGTTACGATGGCCGCCGCTGTTTCATCACAACTGGTCTCAATGCCCAGGATGTTGACTGGTCTATTCAATCTCTACTCCCGATTAAACCCTATTATGCTATCCGGATAGCGTAACAAAGTCAACCATTCGCTTCCTATAGAAGCCATTGACGGAGGCAATACAATCCTCTATGATATCCTCTCATTAACAGGCAATAACAGAGATTTGTATGAATGGATTCCGGACGGAAAAGAAAAGACGACAGATGAAGCCACCTTTCCGCTACATTGATAACAATAAATCCCTTTCCAAAGTGGTACACCTCCTCAAAGATACCTCCCGGATATGCCTGGATACTGAAGCTGACAGTTTTCACCACTATTACCCCAAAGTATGCCTGATCCAATTGACCGCTTTGGGAAAAAACGTCATCATTGATCCACTCGCATCGCTTGATCTGGGATCGTTTTTGGATCTTCTCTCCCAAAAAGTACTGATCTTTCATGATGCAGGGTATGACTTGCGAATGATGCGGTCGTCATTTGGATTTGTCCCGGGCAATCGGATCATTGACACCATGGTTGCAGCACGATTACTAGGATATGAACGATTCGGATTGATTGCCATGCTGGAACAGGTACTGGGAATCTCGATGTCTAAGAAGGGACAAAAATCCGACTGGTCCCGGCGACCGCTAACCCAGGCACAACTCGATTATGCTATCGAAGATACTCGTCATCTGGAACGACTGGCCGACATCCTAATCCAAAAGCTCGAAACACTTGGACGAATCTCGTGGCACCAGGAAAGCTGCGAGTGGGTTATACGAGCCGCCATGGAACCGCCCAAAGAAAAGATTGCCGAATCCTGGCGAATCAAAGGAACCCGTTCCTTGAGCCCGCAAGAATTGGCCTATGTTCGATCTATCTGGCATTGGTGTCAGGAAGAGGCGAAAGAGGCTGACTTGCCACCTTTTCGAATCATGGGAGACAGCGCTATACTGGAACTGGCGCGGTGGGCAGTTCAACACCCCGGTCAATCTTTAGAGGAAGGTCCCAAACTGCCGCGACATTGTAAGAATAGACGGTTCCACAAACTCAACGCAACCATTCAAAAAGCCCGAATTTTACCACAATCTAAATGGCCTGGGCCAAAAGAATATAAACAATGCCCTTCCAAGGTGCTCGAAGTCCGTCCTCTAACCGATACACTCGTGGCCGTCTGTCGAAAAATCGCCGGACAATTGCACATTGAACCGTCAGTATTGGCGTCCCGCACCTGTCTGGAACGAATCGCAATGGCCCGCCCTTTGACCCGGGAAGATCTCATGCAATCCGGCCCACTAATGCAATGGCAGGCGAATCTGTTACATCATCCTATTCGCAATGTACTGTCCAGATAGGAATCCTCTCTCACTTATGAATAAGGGTCTGAATAATTGTCCAGGAGCCAAGCGTAATCGTCAAAATAGCGATAGCGAGCTTAAGTAGCTGGGGCTTGATCCATTTAACGCTGCGAGCCGATAAAGGAACGGATACGATTGCTCCAAGAACGATATAGGGAGCAAGCTTCCAGCTCAACGAATCCTTACCCATGATCAAAAACATGAGAACACCCACCAGACAAGTTAATCCCTCGGCCAGTGAGGTGATACCGACGGCATTTTTGCCCTCCACACCGCAAAGGATCTGACCTGCCGTAACCAAAGGACCATACCCCCCCCCGCTCATCCCCTTATTGAAGGAGGCGATCAGTCCGAGAATCGTAATCTTTCGGATTGAAAAAGTCAGCCGACGGCGATATAACACCAGAACAAGAAGCCCCATTGTCAACACCAATACACCAATATACATCTTTAACCAAAATTTGGGGATCTTTACCGCCAGCACTACGGCCGCCACTGTACCAATAATACTGCATAGGGCAAGCAACAAAGCCACCTTCAAATCCATGGGCAGTGATCGACGCAGGGCCTGAAAATAATTCCTTGGTCGTAATAATCCTCGAACATCGAAAGCTTCATTGGAACGTGGCTTGAAATTCACGTTGCCCTGACGATGATGACACACACCTGCAAAAATCCCACTAGCCAGTTCGCTGAGAAGCACTACGGGCACGACTTCCAGGGGACTATAACCCATCAATAACAGAATCGGTGTCAGGGTCGTGCCATACCCCATGCCCAGAGTGGAATCGACGTATTCACAACAAAACGCAAGAATCACTAGTAGGATCTGCATTGGGCTACCTTCCTATATTATTTATATCAATTCGGCCAACGTCAGTGATTCCAGCCTGTTAGCTATGAAATCACGGATTTCCTTGAATATTGCCACAACTTTCTCCTCCCGACTGATCGGCGTATTCGAATAAAAATAGGTGCTGACAGATTCGGTGGGCGCCAACGCCCCATCCATCAGTCGAAGAATTTCTGCCAGTGTGATCTGCTCAGCAGGCCGAGCAAGCATGTAGCCCCCTTTGGCGCCGCGACGAGTCTTAATATATCGATTCTGCCGCAAAGCCAGGAAAAGAAGCTCCAAGTACTTCTTAGGAATGTTACAGGAAGCACAGATGTCTTCAATCTTGACATACTGGTCCTTTTCCTGCCGGGCCATATACAACAACGCAAGAAGCGTGTATTCGCTTTTTGTCGTAAGTTTCATTGTACTTCCTTCAATATTTTGTCTATGTATATAATAGACATGTATACCTTAAAAGTCAATTGCAAATCTTTCAAAATCATTTAAATCGAGATAAATTTTTATCGAAACATTTGACAGGAAAAACCTATGTTTTATACTTTTGTTTTAATCGCTTGTTTGAAACAATTATTTAAGGTGGGATTAAATGGATGAAAATTTCCATTTTCCTTCGGTAGAATCTGATGTTACAGCAGAAAGACTCCTTTGTGCTGCAGAAAAGCTCTTTGCCGAGAAGGGCTTTGAAGGGGCCTCTATTCGTGAAATTACCGCAGAGGCCGGCTGCAATGTGGCGGCGGTTAATTATCATTTTAGAGGCAAGGAAAAGCTTTACCGTGAGGTTTTTCGTCGTCGATTAATCCAATTGAGGGAAGCTAGAATCCAAGCCATCAAGTCGGTAATCACCAAAGGGCCTTCGGCTTCATTGGAAGAATTACTTTCCTGTTACTGTAAGGCTTTTCTTGATCCCTTTGTTGATGCCACTGACAGCCGAATAGCTATGAATCTATTTTGCCGGGAAATGAGTGAAAGACAACTCCCCCCGGAAATCTTTCTGGAGGAGATGATTGAACCTGTCCAGAAACATATCAATGAGGCCTTATCGATCATCTGTCCCCAGTTACCCACGCAAGCAATCATTCCCTGTATACACAGTCTGGTAGGCCAATTGCTGCACATCGTCCGAGTTAAAGAAATGTTCATAGGTGCTGAAGGTTCGGAACTCCTTCCAATCGACTCAATAAAGATGCTGGAACACATCGTCAAGTTTTCCGCTGCCGGAATCCGTTCCTTTTACGGAGGAGATAAGTAAATGATTCATATCACTTATCGTATGTCTTTTCTTTTATCGGTCCTTTTATACTGTACTGTCATAACAGGTTGTATGGTTGGACCTGACTATCAACGACCAGTTACAGAGGCGAATCAACAGGCCTTTTATCGAGCCCCCGCCGATTGGATCGACCCTAATGCCCCATCTGAAATAGGTCCATGGTGGTACAGCTTCAACGATCCGGTGATCGATCAGTTGGTTCAGAAAGCTCTTGAAAAGAATTACGATCTCCAGGCCGCGACAGCAACCATCCTTGAAGCCGAGGCATTACTGGCACAGGCTTCCGGTTCCAGATCGCCATGGCTGGATTACGGGGCTAATCGGGCACGCTCTAAAAGCCCCTCCATATTTCCAGGAATTGGTAGTGAAGCAACGACAAGTTACGATCATGCTCTAAACATTGGTTACGTAACGGATTTATTTGGAAAATTGAAACGAAACGAACGAGCCTTTCAGGCAGACCTAGCAGCAACTCAGGCCACACAGGAGTCTCTCATACATGTCATCATTGCATCTGTCATTCGATCTCATGTTCGGATCGCAACGCAACAGAGGTTGCTTTCCGTGGCACAGGCTACCACAAAGAGCAGGCAATCAACTCTCCAAGTCGTTGAAAGGCGATATTCTCAGGGTTTAGCCAGTCCAGTAGACCTTTATCTGGCCAGGGAAAACATTGCCGCATCAAAAGCCTCGGAGCCTCTTTTTCTCCAGAGTATCATTCTTGCCGGTCATGCCCTGGATGTGCTTCTTGGAAATCCCCCTGGTGACCGGGAAACGACCACAACTCTGCCTGATATGCCCAATTTAAAACCGATTCCTCTGGCGTTTCGGATCTCTCTTTTAGATCGCCGGCCGGATGTTCGAGCCGCGGAAATGCAGCTTGTCGCCGCTACCGAACGAATCGGTGTCAGCATAGCCCAGATGTATCCTGATTTGACAATGACTGCGTCGGGAGGCTATCGCGCCGCTCATTTAGATGCATTAACACTTTCGGAAAATGAAGTCTATTCATTCGTAATGGGATTGACCGCTCCTGTCTTTCACGGGGGGCAAATAAAGGCTCAGGTAGAGGCCGCCAAAGCACGAACACAAAGAGCAGCCGCCAATTACGCAGGTACTGTGATTAACGCAATACGGGAGGTGGAAGATGCTCTGGCAAGTGAACAAATCCTCCAGGAAAGACTGGCTCAGCTAGAGATACGTCTGGAAGAAGCTCGACGGGCTGAGTCACTGGCCTCGGAGAGATATTCCAGAGGAGCAGAAGGGATTTTAACCGTACTGGAAACCCAGCGACGGCGATTCCTGGCAGAAAATGAACTTATTCAGACACAGAATCAACTGTATAACGCTCGGATTGATTTATTCCTTGCATTGGGAGGAGATTGGGACACGGAGAACAAAACGATGCAGATTATGCGACAATCAATGGACCAAGACCAGCTATAAAAACAGGAGTATAACATGGCGGATTCATCCGGACAAAAAATTCTCAAATTTATAGCCACAGGGATTCTTTTACTGTTTTCTTTAGGAGTTGGAACCCTGCTCGTAGGGCTTTTCGGGTTTGTAATTAAAATGGCGGCTTCTGCCTCCGGTCAGGAAATCGGGGGCGATCCCCAACTTAAAATGATCAGCGTGGCGGCCGGACAGGCCGTGGGAATCATACTGTTTGTCTCTCTGCTGCGTCTGTTTCGAAAGCAAACAGCAAAAGATTATCTGCATGTCATTGCCTTTGCTCTGATTCTGGCACTTGGATTGATGATATCCGGCGGACTTACCTCGTTACGTAGACCCCCTGTCAAAAAAGAACGTGGCACCCCTTCTCCCCTTGTTACAGGCACAAAGGTTTCGGTAGAGAATAGGAGGATGATTGTACATGGCTTTGGAACTGTTCAACCGAAGGTGGAGGTAAATGTCGTACCTCAGGTGGCCGGTAAAGTGGTTTCTTGCCATCCCAATTTCGTTAATGGCGGCTTCTTTCAAGCGTATGAGTCCTTGATCATCATTGATCAACGAGATTACCAACTGGCCGTAGAGAATGCCAAATCCGCGGTTGCGGCGGCGGAAGTCAACCTAGCCCGTGAGCAGGCCGAAGCTGCCGTAGCCAAGCTGGAATGGAAACAATTACATCCGGAAACCGAACCAACCTCGCCATTGGTCCTTCGAGAACCCCAGATCAAGCAGACAAGAGCTCAGTTACAGGCCGCCGAAGCGCAACTGGCCAAGGCACTGTTGGATTTGGAACGGACACAGATTAGTCTTCCCTTTAACGGGCGTGTATCCAGAAAAGTCGTCGATCTGGGGCAATACATCACGCCGGGGCAATCGATAGCAACCGTATATAGCACGGACGTGGCCGAGATTATTGTTCCCCTGGAAGACAGGAAACTGGAATGGTTCGATGTACCGCTGACAAAGAATGATGGAAATCCCATTTCCAAGGTGGAAGGTTCGCCGGCGGTTCTGACGATAGACTTTGCCGGCCAGGAATATCTATGGCAAGGCAAGGTAGTTCGTACCCAGGGTAGAATAGAAGAATCGGCACGTACCGTGGGCCTCGTAGTGGAAGTAGAGGCACCGTTCGAGACAACGGATGGGCGACCTCCCCTGACGCCGGGTATGTTCGTCAAGGATGTAGCTATCCAGGGAAAAGAATTAAATAATATTGTAAAAATTCCACGCTATGCAACACGAAAAGGGAATCAGGTTTGGGTGGCCCGTGAAAGCAAACTGGAGATATGCACTGTCAGGATTGCCCGACAGGATGAACAGTTCAGTTATATTTCACAAGGTTTAAACGATGGGGATATCGTCGTCCTCAGCTCCCTGGATACGGTAACTGAAGGTATGCCATTGCGGATTCAATTGAGCGATGATTCCAAAGCCGTGGGGGACCGACAAAATGACTGACCTGACCGATCCCAAAAACAAAGGCCTCCTTGCCTGGTTTGCAGGCAACCATGTCGCAGCAAATCTGCTGATGCTTTTCATTACCATTTCCGGATTCATTACGATCTTCACCATCAAAATCGAATTTTTCCCTGAAATGACGCTGGATATGATTACGATTACCGTTCCGTATCGAGGCGCATCGCCTTCAGAAACTGAACAGGGTGTTACCTTACGAGTGGAAGAAGCGGTCGCCGGCGTAGATGGGATCAAACGTATGTATTCCACCAGTGCCGAAGGGGCCTCGATGCTGACACTGGAACTGGAAGAATATGTCGATTCCAGCGAGGTGCTGGATGACGTCAAGGCCGAAGTGGATCGGATCATTACCTTTCCGGAAGAAACGGAGAAGCCGATCATCAGCGACATCAAAACACGATACCAGGTGCTGACTATTGTACTTCATGGAGATGCCGGCGAACAAAGCCTGAAGGAACTGGCCGAACAATTGAAGGATGACCTGACCACTATGCCCAACATCAGCCAGGTCGATGTAGCTGGTGTGCGACCGTATGAAATATCCATTGAGGTTTCCGAACAAATCCTCCGTAAGTATGAACTGACATTCGACCTGGTAGCCGCAGCCATTCGTGGCAGCTCTCTCGACATTCCGGGCGGTTCTGTTAAAACTGCCGGTGGAGAGATCCTCGTTCGCGCCAAAGGTCAGATGTATACCGGCCCTGAATTCGAAGAGATTGTTGTGCTAACCCGAAAAGACGGGACAAAGATACGCCTGCGGGATATCGCCATGGTTATCGACGGTTTTGATGACTCCGATATTGCCGGTCGATTCGACGGCAAACCTTCCGTACAAGTCAGAGTGTATCGCGTAGGAGAACAGGGAGCGTTGGATGTTGCCAACACGGTTAGAAACTATCTGACAGAAAAACAGCCCCAATTACCGCCCGGAATTCGTGCCGATATATGGGAAGACCAGTCGGTATTGCTCCGTGGACGTATGAATCTTCTCAAGAGAAACGGCTATATGGGTTTGCTTTTAGTATTCCTTTGCCTGACCCTTTTTCTGGATGTCCGGCTGGCTTTCTGGACCACAATGGGCATTCCCATCTCTTTTCTAGGTGCGTTTTGCCTAATGCCTTTTTTTGATGTCTCATTAAACATGATTTCCCTGTTCGCTTTTATTATGGTTCTGGGGATCGTCGTCGATGACGCTATTGTCGTTGGGGAGAATATCTTCGAATATCGTCAACAGGGCCTCAAACCACTGGAAGCTGCGGTACGGGGAGTCCGGGAAATGGCTTCTCCGGTCATCATGGCCGTATTGACAACCATGTTTGCATTCGCGCCATTGCTCTATGTTTCAGGAATAATGGGCAAGATCATGCGGGTAATACCTTTAATTGTAATTATGGTTTTGTCGGTATCATTATTGGAAGCCTTACTGATTTTACCGGCCCATCTGTCCGGCACCAGAATCAAAGATAAGAAACGCCCTGGTCGCCATCCCATCGATACGCTTCACTCATGGATCGGCCAAGTATTTGATTCGTTTGTCAATGGCCCTTTTGCCAGGATCGCCACGTTTGCCGTCCGATATCGATATGCAACCCTGGCTATGGGACTTTCTATCTTACTGTTCGCCATCGGACTGGTACGTGGCGGCATTGTGAAAACCACCTTTTTTGATCCTGTAGAAGCCGACAACATGGTGGCAACGCTTATCATGCCGCAGGGAACTCCGCCGGAACAAACGTCCGCCATCTTAAAACGAATTGAGGCAGCGGCAATTCAAATTCGTGATGAATACGATACCGAGTATCGTACCAGCCCGAAGGATCCCTCTATTTTCAAACATATGGCTACTACGATCGGTGATCAACCGACCAGTCGGAATCGAGGACCGGTCGGTTCTGGTTCTGTGGGTATCAGTCAGGGACATTTGGGAGAAGTGAATATCGAATTGCTGGGCGGTGAGGAGCGAAAGACCTCTGCTATCACTCTGACCAATCGTTGGAGAGAAATGGTCGGTGAGATTCCAGGAGTGTCTTCTTTAACTTTCCAGTCGGAAATCTTCAATGCAGGTGATGCCGTCAATGCGGAATTGACGCATAACAATTTTAACCAACTTCTCGTGGCGGCGGAAGAATTGAAACAATTGCTTCGAAATTATGAAGGAGTCAGCGATATTGCCGACAGCTTTGAGCCCGGCAAGGCTGAAATCAAGCTGGAATTAACTGATACAGGACGGACTCTGGGCTTGACACTGGGAGATGTGGCCAGACAGGTTCGACAGGGTTTTTACGGGGAGGAAGTACAGCGGATTCAAAGAGGAAAACATGACATTCGTGTGATGCTTCGATATCCGTTGGAGGAGCGAAAAAGTCCGGGAGATGTGGAAAATATGAGGATTCGGATGGCGGACGGTCGGGAAATTCCTTTTTTAACAGTGGCAAAGGTAAAATACGGTCAGGGATATGCCACCATTCGCCGAGCCGACCGCAGGCGTGTGGTTAATGTGACAGCGGATGTTGATCCGGCTATCGCCAATGCCGACGAAATCAACCGGAATCTTCAAGACGAAATACTGCCAATGCTAATGGTTAAATATCCGGGCTTGAACTGGCGTTTTGCCGGTGAACAACGGGAACGGTCAGAATCACTGTCTTCTTTATTCGTAACTTTCCCCATCGCTCTATTGGCTATTTATGGTCTTCTGGCCGTGCAATTCAGAAGTTATGTCCAACCCTTGATTGTGATGTCGGCGATTCCTTTTGGGGTTGTCGGAGCCATTTTAGGACACTTGATCATGAGTTACGCTATGCATTGGGCTTTTGTGTTTGGATTGCGAAATTATGACGCACAATTCAATTTGGGATTTCTTTCCTTTTTCGGAATCGTAGCATTGTCCGGTGTTGTGGTGAACGATTCACTGATTATGATCGACTTGATTAACCGGGAACGAGGAGAGGGAGTCACTTTGCGCCAAGTCGTCCGGGATTCGGTAACGCGTCGTTTTCGACCAATTATGCTGACCACCCTGACGACCTTCCTCGGCCTTCTTCCCATGCTGTTGGAAAAAAGCCTACAAGCTCGATTTCTTGTTCCCATGGCGATCAGTCTGGCGTTCGGGGTTGCCTTTGCAACAATGATTACCCTGATCCTTGTGCCGTCACTCTATATGATCCTGGAAGACATTAAGCTGATTCCCACTCGATTGAAGGCTACAGGCAAGGAGATATCCGAGATCGTTACAGGGGAAATCACTTAAAATTATCGGTGCTTCTATTTCTTAGAAGCCAATACAATTGGTAAGGCTTTTAACATGCGAGTCATTGTCATCTGGAATGAGATTTGGTCGGGACAAGGGCGGCCTTGGCTAATTCCTTGAGAAGGTTCTCTTCACGAACCGGCTTGACGATATAGCCATCAGCACCTTCTTGAATGGCGGTCATGATATTGGTAGCATCCCCAAGGGCGGACACTATAATTACCTTTATACGGTGGTCTTGCGAACCAACCTCCCTTTCCGTTTGACGAAGGGTTTCCAGCACCTCATGGCCGTTCATCCCCGGCATCATAATATCCAAAAATACAGCATCGAAAGGCTCCCCTTCCTGCAGGGAGTTTCGAATAACCTCCGAAGCCAGAAGGCCATTCGGTACTTCAAAACACGTTCCATAATCGCTCAAATGGAGTCGTAGTAACTCACGAGAAACTGCATCATCTTCCACAATCAAAAATCTCATATCACCTCGTCGTCTGAAATAAATGCGATACTTTGTGCAAATATTTCATTCTTTACTTCAGCAAAAAAGCTCAAGATGCAAATGCCAGTTCCGGCAGTTGTTGATGCTTGATTTTTAAAATCGCATGAATCACATCCCGCCGGCTTGCTATGCCGGCCAGCTTGCCATTACATGTAATAGGAACTCGACGGAAATGATTATTCACCAGACAATCGCACAAATCAATGAGATTGTCGTTGACGTCAAAACTCACCACGTCAGTACTCATGTAATCCCGGACGGTTTGATCGGCACGATCTTCAGTGTCATAGAGTAAGGAAAGCACGTCTTTTTCCGACAGGATCCCAATCAAATTGAGGTGAGCATCGACAACGGGCAGACCGGTAATGTTGCGATTGACAAGCAGCCGAATGGCATCATAAATTGGCATATCGGAAGATACGCAAATGGCCGCTTTTATCATAATATCTTTGACTTTGAACATGTTCTCTTTCCTTACTACATTCGGCCTTGAGTAAGCCGTTCCTGGCTCTTTCAACTCATCCACGAGGTTCAGCCCTGCGCTCGGGCCGTTCGGTGGTTTCGGCAACGATAACGGATCGACCATCGACATCGCTATAGTTAAGTTCCTCAATCGCCTGCATAGCATGATTGGCATTCGGCATTGTAACAAAGCCAAAACCCAACGCATTCTGACTGACTCGATCTCTCATAAGAACTACATCTTCTATTTGTCCAAACCGACCAAAGATGCCCCGAAGAGTATCCGATGTAGTGCTCCGTGAAACGTTTCCTACATATATTACCATAAACTTCCCCTGTTTTAGGTCTCCTAAATAGGCGCGAAGATGGATGGGCTGCAATTGATGCATACGTTTACCACCCAGGCCTTCAAGTAATTCGGCATAGATACGGTATGACTACAGAAAAAGCAAAGAAAGTACACTCCAGCGAGGGGATTCTATTTGAAACACACACGTAATGAGAACTGTTTCTTTTCTTAACGTCCGATATTACAGTAATATGAAATGACAAAAAAGTATGCAGTTTGGGGACTTTTATATAAGGGATCTTCTGAGAATCACTCTATTTCTTATGATATTACAAATGTTGGGGATAATATAGGCACAACTACCAACTCTGAAGTTACATACACTTCATAATCCCTACATTTGACACGAAAACCAAGGGCGAGAATCACCCTCTCACCCCTGGATCCATGTCTCTCGCCAAGTTCTTATGGCAATTGGTGATCCTTCATAAGGACTCGGCTGTTTGTCTAAGTCCAATGTTGTTCTTGGATCAGATTAGATTGCCCTGCGGCGTCTCAGCCACCCGACCACACCCGTTCCAATGGAAGCCAGAACCAGCGCTCCCGGAGCCGGGTTTGAAATGGGTTCCGGT